>JBGTKQ010000065.1:0-10149 GCA_041744555.1 Pyrinomonadaceae bacterium | reverse complement strand
AAAAGCAGTCTGCCCCTGGAGCAAACTGCCTTGTGAAGACCTAAAAGGGTCGAAATTGTCATATCCTCAACGGCATTACGATGTATTTGTAGTCGTACGAAGTCTCGCCGGCTATCCGCATTTGGGTTGCGGCGTTTGCGTCCTTGAATTCGAACGATATCCGCGTGGGTGCTGCCGATTCTCGGGCCCGAGCCGTTCCTGCGTTTGTTCCGTCAGATGCTGCGGCCTCGTCCGCTGTCTCAGCAACCTCTGGAACTGAATTTTCGAGAGCTCCGACGTTGTTCAGAAATTCCTGCAAATATTGATGATTAAATCCAAGCGTCACTTCTTCGCCTGTGTATTCGGCCGGGACGACTTCGGTTCCTTCACCTTCTTCGCTTGATTGGGCAATTACCTCGACCTCGCCTTCACGGATAGTCATTCTGATCGAACGGTTGCGTTCGTCGGCCATCAGGGAAATGCGTCTCACCGCCGCTTTCATCTCCGCAAGGTCAAAAATCACAGTTTTGTCATTGTCCTTCGGCATCACCATTTCGTAATTCGGAAAATTACCCGAAAGCTTTCGCGTGATCAGCAAACGACCATCGGTTTCGAAATAGATGTGGTTTTGATCCTCGCCGAACTGAATATCGCCGCCCGACATTCTCGCGATCTTGACGAGCTCGAGCAAGGCTTTCTTCGGAACGAGCGTGTCCATTTTTTCATCGCCGATCGATTCGATCGCCTTTTCAACAAAAGCGAGGCGATGTCCATCGGTGGTTACCATTCGAGCCACGCCGTCGGCCAGCATGAACTTCGCCCCGGAAAGCGTGAACCGGCTTTGCTCATTTGTGATCGCAAATGCCGTGTTCTGGACAAAATAATTGAACACATCGGCCGAAAGCTTGAGAGGTGCCGATTTGAAGATCGGGATTTCCGGATACTGTTCGCGATTTACGCCCGCGAGCCGGAAGCTTGCTCGGCCGGCCTTCATCCGAACCCATTCGTTATCTTCCTTTTTGAAATGAACATCGCCGCCGTTAAGAGTTCGAACGATATCAAAAAGTTTGCGAGCCTGGACACACATTGAACCGGCGGTCTTGATCTCGGCCTCGGCATCGCAACGGATCGTAACATCGAGGTCGGTTCCGACGATCCGGATCGAGCCTTCGCCGAGCGATTCGATCAAGATGTTCGAAAGCACGGGTATCGTACTTTTTTTCTCAACGACGCCCTGGATGTATCCCAGCTCTTCTTTCAGCACGCTTTGCTTGATCGTGAATTCCATTTTCCGTACCTCTCAATATCGAACGTTACTTCTGCTAATCAAATAAAATAAATTGTATTTAAATCTAGTAGTAGGAATAGGGCCTGTGAATCGGTGCAAAACCGCCCTAAGTGCCCTAAAAATTTAGTGTTCCGCCTCCACAGCGTTTTGTGGAAAACTTGTGGAAAACTCTTGCAGCTTGCGGAAAACCTGCTCCCGTTCGGTTTTTCCACTTCCGTCCACAGACTGATTTCCTGTAACATTTAGGAAAAGTGGAAATTTTTTCTCAAGTGCTGCAAATAGTAGGTTTACAGATACAACGTCGCGAAACCGCATGTGGAAAGCTTGATCGTCCATTTTGGCGTAAACTCCTTTAATCACCTGCAAATACTATCAATTAGCTCACTAACCGAATTGTGGAAAACGCTGTCGGCTTTTGTCAGCTTGTCGATCTTGTCAACTGAGTGCATAACTGTCGTGTGATGCTTGCCGCCGAACTCTCTTCCGATCTCGGGGAAGCTATGTTTCGTGAGCCTTTTACAAAGATACATAGCAACCTGGCGTGGCATTGCCACAGCGCGGCTGTTGTTCTTGGTTTTCATTTCTTCGACGGTAAGATTGTAATGCGAAGCGACAATGCGTGCAATCCTATCCATGGACAATCCTTCTGGCCGCTCGGCGTCTATGATGTTCTTTAGAGCGTCCTGAGCGAGCATCTTAGATATAGGCACGCCCCGAAGGCTGGCGATCGCTATAAGCCGAACCAGAGAGCCCTCGAGCTCGCGGACGTTACTCTTGATCTTGCTGGCAATGAATATTGCGATCTCATCAGTGAGATCAATACCGTCAAGTTCGGCTTTTCGCTTCAAGATCGCAACCTTTGTCTCGAGGTCCGGCGGTTCGATATCAGCGATAAGTCCCCATTCAAAACGCGAATGCAGCCTTTCTTCAAGCGTAGGAATTTCCCTCGGCGGACAGTCGCTCGTGATAACGATCTGTTTTTGATCGTTATGTAAGGTGTTGAATGTATGAAAGAACTCGGTCTGGGTTCTGTCCTTGCCGGCGAAGAATTGAACGTCGTCAACAAGAAGCACATCGATCGAGCGATACTTTTCGCGAAAGCTGTCGGTCTTGTCGTAACGGATCGCGTTGATCAGCTCGTTCATAAACTTTTCGCTTGTTATGTAGGAGACGCGCATGTGGCGATTGCGTTGCTTGATCGAATGACCGATGGCGTGCATTAGATGCGTTTTTCCAAGGCCGGTTCCGCCGTAGATGAATAGCGGATTGTATGTCTTACCGGGAATCTCAGCCGCACCCATAGCAGCTGCGTGAGCAAATTGATTGCTGGAGCCGACGACGAATTTATCGAAAGTATATTTTGGATTAAGCGAATTATCGACCGGTTCGATATCGAGAAAGCTTGTCGAGGCAACACGCGCCGGAGCAGTTCCGTAATTCGAGGTATTGATCAGCGGCGACGCGGTCGGGCTTTCAAGAGTTTCGTTATTTGGTTGTTCAAAAGATTCGTCCGCATCGATTGAAAATCTTTCATCAGAAGATTCTGTCTTATCGATCCTCCAATCGATCGAATAACCGACAAAACCCCGATCACGCAAAATCTGATCCAAGAGGTCTGAATAATACATCGTCACCCAATCTTTCGTAACGTCTCCGGTTCGAAGGATCAGAGATCTATTGGCTCGGTCGATGCCATCGAATTGGATCGGCCTAAACCAGGAATCGAAAATATGTTTGTTCAAACGAGCTTCCACTATTGCGAGTATCTCGCTCCAAACATCAGTTGTTGTATCAAGAGTTTCCACTAACGGTCTCCGACAAAGGTGTTAAAATCAGCTAAAATCTTCGTGTTTCCAAAGTATCTCCGCGGGTGGGTGAAAATCCCATACGGGAGCCGCGCAAAACACTTCGATAAATCGTTTTTTATTTGAGCATTGCGGGCATTTGAAATCAAACAGTTGAGCGGATTTCCACAACGATTTCCACAAGACTGTGGAAATGGAACGAAAACTTAAAGTGTAACTTTAAGTTATTTGTTTTCAATGCTTTACAAGGGCTACTTTATCCAAAACGGGTGTCAGATTAACACATAGAAATGGCCATTGCAAACCAAAATCCACAGAAAAATTACGACTTGTTTTCTTTCCCGCAAGCGCCTTTTTCCGCAATGATTTGAGCCATTTTTAGTACACTGTTCGGGACAAATTTGTGGCAGAATTTGAGCGAAAAACACAAAAAAATTTACAAGAATTTCATATTGATGAAACAAAACCAAAATACAACAATGCCGGTGATAGGGGAACGCCTGAAAGAACTCTGCGAAGGACTTTTCTACATCAGCGAGATCGATGCTGAGGTAATTTCGTTTGTTGCAAACGGCTTGCATTCGATCGAACCGAAGGAGGTCGGTGAGGTCTTCAAATTGCCGAAAACTGAAAGTATTGAGATAGGAAAGGCCGAAGATTTTTTTCGACGGGTCTCACGGACAAAAGATTGGTTTACAAAAGATCAACGTCACGCTGCCAGGAAATTCAAAAAGATCGAAACGATATTCTCGAAAGAACTGACCGAAACGAGGATGATCCGATTTGGGCGAATTAGGGTCGATATTTTTTTGATCGGGATTGATTCGGAAGGACGCGTTATCGGAATTCGGACAAAGGCTGTGGAGACATAGTCGGGTGTACTATTCGATCGAAAAATCAGCTTCCTGCACCAACACATCCGCTGAGCCTTTTCTATTGTCGAAAACAACATAATAGACGCCCGGCTCAAAACTCCGACTGACGACACCGCCAGGAACTTCGCCGGTAGTGGTGATCGGCGTAACTTCACCACCGCCCTTCATTGTTTCGAGCCCTTCGGGCGAGACAACAACGACAGCTAAACGGGGCTTGTAATTCTCGGTCACGAACTTACCTTTCAAGCCCGCTTTCCTATTCAATTCAAACTTAAAGGCTAACAGTTCGTTTTTCGGCACCGTCAGCGGCCCGGTGATAAAATTGCCGTATGTGAACGTTCTTTTCGTTTGCTTTTCTGTTCTTAATTCAGCCGGCGGGTTAGCTCGAAATAACAATATCGCAGCGACTACTGCGGCAAAAGCTACGATCGCAACAAAAAGAATGTGAGGCCTGATTCTGTCCATTTACTATTCCCGTCAATCGATCGTTATGGAATTCTAGAACGAAACGACAAAAAAGACGAGACCTAAGTGTTAGGCCTCGTCGATTCTGATCACCCTTAGCGAGATCTATTTAGAAACTACCTTGCTTGCGCCTGAGGTCTTTTGGTCTATGTTCGCGGGAGTGCCTGAATAGATGACGGAGCTCGCGCCTGAACAATCAGCCTTTAGATCTCCGCTGACATTTACCATCACCTTGCTGGCACCGCTTGCGTCAACCACTGCGTTTGTGACCGAAAGATTTTCGGCGTCGATCTTAGACGCGCCGCTGACATCTACGTTCAAATTCTCGGTCTCGCCCGACACATTGATCTTCGAAGCACCGCTGGTGTCAATGGTAAGCGAGGAATTCATTACCTCAATCAAGCTAACCTTGGTAGCACCGGAAGCCTCGATCTTTTCGATATTCGGAGCTGAGATCCGTATGGTCAGACGGCTCTTCGATCTGATCCGTTTATCTGTCGAGATCTCCAACACCCCGTCGCGAACTTCGGTCTTTATGAGCGGTATCAGATTGTCATCCGCTTCAATGACAAGGCTGAACTCTTTCTGTGCAACGATCTCGACATTAAACACGCCGCTGACATCGATCGACTTAAAATCGCGAATATCGCGTGTTTCCGTTGCGATATCGCCCGAGCCTTTTACGCCGCGTTTGAACGAGAAATTAAGGAAACTCGGCTTGAAGCTTTCGGCACTTACGCTGCCGAACGAGAATACGTTCGCGACCACAACACCAACGACCAAAGCTGCTATAAAAATTATGATTCCGACCTTTTTCATCTGTTTCCTCCGGGGAACTATCTTGCTCTTGTGGGAAAACGTTTTTGGCATAAAGAAAGTTCAAATATTTTTTCGCGCGAAAAAGGCGGACGAAATAGATCGCCCGCCAATCAGGTTTCTGAGTAATTTATTAATCTTTACAGTAACCTTCGCTGCCCTTTGTGATAACGACGCAGTTCTTCTTGGCTAGAAGCCACTTCATACCGGTTTCTTCGCCGGTCGCGGTCTTGATCGTTGCTGTTTTGCCGTCGCGTGTGAATTCGATCATATCGCCTTTCGCCGTTCCCTCATATTTCTTTGAAGCGGGATCAAGATTCTTGATCTCGACCTCAAATTTGTCACCTTTCTTTGTGACGTTCAAGAAGGTGCCTTCCGCGCCAAGCCATTTGCCGACCAAAGCATCTGCCTTTCCGGCTGTAGCGTTGTCGGTTGACGACGGTGAGGCACTAGGGCTGGTAGCCGGTGAAGCCGCGGGCGATGACGCCGGTGTAACTACCGGACTACTGTTGACCGGTTTCATTTCCGGCGTACATGCCGCAATTGCAAACATTGCGACTGAGATAATTGTTAACAGAATAGATCTTCTCATTGTTTTCAACCTCAAAACTTTCGGGAATTGTTCCCTTTGTCTATTCACCGGAATCGTTCCGGCGGCCGTCAGGGCAAGAGAGCCCTCGGCTATATCCAATGACCGCACGCGTCTTTCATGAGCGTTAAAGAAACATTCATTTGCACCGGAAATTGCGTTTGAAAACAATTTCTTTTCCGCATTCCGTACCTAAAGTTTCACGCTCCGCGTATGTCATCTTCAATAACCGTTCGCCCAAGAACGAGCGGTAGATGAAAACTTGCAAGATATTTGTTTTTTATTTTCTGACTTGCCAGTTTAGGTTCAGTTACACAGTTCTTTGTTAACGTAAGTCTTGTTTCCGCTGGCGTTTAGATAGTAACAACCGCCGCGAGAACCGCGAATATATTTGCGATCGGACGGCCCGGTCGAGGTTGAAATGGTGGCCGGTTTGGCCGCCGTAGAACTTGATGTAAGTACCGCTTTAGACGGGGCAACCGGTGTTGCTTGCCAGGCTACGGCTTGCCACATGCCTTTACGTTTTACGAATGTTCCTGTGTTGAGGTGATTGGAAACACTTGTCGTGCCGTCCATTCGTTTTGTGGTGCCGACGAGTTTGAACGCGACGACAGCGGCGTTACCGTATTGCTGGATCCTTACTTCCTCAGCCGTGTAAACCGTGACCGGGTCGTCGGGTTTTGCGGCCGGAGCCGAACGGACGCCTTTCATCAGCTCGGCCTTGTCGATCCGCTGCCCGACTCCGCGCGTATAGATAAGGTCGTCGGCCCAAAAGCGTTCGTGTATCGCTGCGTCGTTGCGTCCGGCACCATCAAGAAATTGGTTTACGAGGCGCGTCAATTCCGTGGCGTCCGGCGCAGCTTGTCCGCTTGCAAAGACCGGAAACAGAAGCAACATCAGCGTTAGCAATAATCGCTTTCTATTCATCATCGTCGTCCTCATAATCTTCTGGGTTACAGGTTCGGCACGATGGCTTGATCGACAGGATAGAATCACTATCGTCTTTAGCAAGCTTCCCGCACGTCGGGCACGCCGCATTCCGGTGCATACAGCCGAGGTCGAAAGCCTTGCCACCTTCACGCTCCGTAACGAACTGAACCGTCGTTTCCTTGCCGCAGATGCCGCACGTAACGGAATTTCCTTCTACGATATCGCTCATTTTGTTACCTCCGATTTCTAGCCACAGATATTAACACAGGATTGTCACGGAGAGCCTTATCGAGCGTAAATGTAAAACTGGATGGCTTGAACGACGCCGATCGCAAAGCCGAATCCGGCACCGAAGAGCTCGATGGTGCGGAGATGTTCTTTGGCGACGGACATGACGAGTGCCTCAAGTTTTTCGACCGGGTAGGTCATTATCTTTTCACGAACTACGGTGCCGACATCGAACTCTTTGATCGCTTCCGGCAGCTTCTCGCGAATCGCGGCGATGATCGTGTCGGAAAACGTTTCGCTTGCCGAGAGCAGCTTATCTTCCTCGATCTTGTCCGAGAGTTTACCGATCGGTGCGGCGAGCAGTTTTTCGATCTGGTGCGAAAGCATGTCGTTAACGAGCCGGGAAGTGTTTTCGCCGGCGATTATCGAGAGCAATCCTTTGGACAACATCGATTTCAATTTTTCTTCCGATTCAGGGTGTACGTTTCTAAGGATCGAATCGATGCTGTGCGGGCGAAATTTTTGCAGCGTGTCGGTCACATACGCTGAAACCGAACCGCGCATCTCGCTGCCGTGGAGAAGTTTAATAATTGAATTTGTGACCTGAGTTTTGAGACGGTCAAGTTGCTCAGGGTTGACCTTACCGATCACTTCGGGAAGCGGCCGCGACATCGCGTTGTCGATCGTAATGTTGATGAACGAAACGGCTTCGGCGGCAAAGACGTCGCCTTTTAATGTTTCCTCGATCCGTTTTGGCAAGCTTTCATTTACAAGCTCGTCAACTTCCTTGAGCAACGTGTCTCTCGAAACGAAGATCTTCTTGAAGAACGGAAGATTCTCGTAATATTCATGGACCTCTTTCTTGATCAGCGCGCCGATCTGGTTGCGCGTGCCTTCGGCGGCAGCGATCTCAGTCAGGTGGTGCGTTACGGGAGCGATCTGTTCGGCGGCCTTTTCTTTTAGCAAGGCGATGGCGTCCGGCGTAAACATGTCGCCGATCGGTGTTTCGGTGTTGACCAGATCGTCGATGCGGCGTCCGACGAAATCGCGAATAGTCTTTTCAAGCGCGGGCGAATCAAGAATCGAAGCAATTCGTTCTTCGACGAAAGTAGTAAGCCTTTCAAAGGTTTCGTCATCGATCACAGACGAAACACGCCGCGACAGAACCTCGTCAACGCGGCGTTCGACAAACGAGCTAATGGCTATTTGCGTGTCCTGGTTCTTGAGAATGTTTTCGATGTGTTCGGCAATAGTGAATTGAAGCGATGTGATCGCATCGAGAACCGGGCCGCGTAGATTTGCCGGCAGGGTTTCGACAAGCGAAGGATAGTTTTGGGCAAGTACGTCCTGAGTGTATGAATCAATAACACCTCGGATCTTTGTTCGCAAAAAGTCTTTGCCGACCAGTTCATCCATTATGGTTTCCTGCGAAACCAACTCTTCGCCGACCGCTTTGCCGATAGCATTCGCCAACCGGTCACGGTGTCGTGGGATCATCCCTTGCGGAAACAAGGTAATCCCCAAAACCTTGAACGGCCGCCGAGGCCGAAACAACATCCGCACCGCAAGCCACGCACCCGCATAACCATGCAGCGTCGCAAACAAAATTAGCAAAATGATCTGGACCTCGATCATCTTGAGCCAAGGCCCCAAGGTGTTTGCGATGTCGTTAAAAAATTCCATTTAGAAGATCTGAAAACCCTTTGACCGCAAGCAAAACTCGCTGAAGTCTTTTAGCCAGTCGTGGCTGACACTGTAATTTTTCCAAAGCTCATCCTCGTCGCGATAGATCGTGCCATCGTCAGGCTCGTCGGTGATCGAACCATCAGCGAAAATACGCTTGTTCGGTTCGAGCTTCGGTAATATCGTGTCCCTTATCTTTGCCCCGATATAATGGGCGTCGTCGATCTCTACTTTTACGCCGAGCGCGTTGTAGCCCATTTGCCTGACCGTGCCCTCGCTGATCACGTCGAGACTTTTGATGATCTCGATCACCGCCTTCCAATTCCATACGTTCGCCGTGAACTCGTAGTTCTCAGCGCTCATGTCGTGCAGTGTGAAACTCATAATAAGTATTGTCCGATAAATAGAGAATTGTTGGAAACGGCGGTGATATGAATAGTCAATAAATCTGTCGGCGTCTATAATTATAAATACAGTGGAAAAATACCTTTCACGGATCGGGCTTGACGGCCGGGAGTTTAATGCAGATCTTGACAGCCTAAAACTGCTGCAGAGATCGCATTTGTTGGCGGTCCCGTTTGAGAATCTGGACATTCATTGGAAACGGCCGATCGTGATCGACACGAAAAGGTTTTATGAAAAGATAGTAAACGAAAAACGCGGCGGATTTTGTTATGAGTTGAACGGTTTGTTCAACAAACTGCTCATCTCTCTCGGGTTTAAGACACGCCTGATCTCGGCGCGTGTTTTTAACGGCACCGAGCACGGCCCGGAATACGACCATGCGGCAATAATCGTCACGATCGGCGACGAAGAATATCTGGCAGACGTTGGTTTCGGTGAGTTCACCGCTGAGCCGCTTTGGTTTGTTTTGAACGAAGAGCAGCAAGACACGACCGGAACATTTATTATCCGGCGTTTCGACAATGACTATTTTGAGGTCGCCAAACGCGACGGTGAGGCCTGGAAAAGCCAGTATATCTTTAATAATATCGATCGTGACCTTTCCGAATTTACCGGGATGTGCGACTTTCAACAGTATTCGCCGGACTCGCATTTTACGAAAGGAAAAGTTTGTTCGCTGATGACCGAAAACGGGCGAAAGACGCTGACGGACAAAAGTTTTATAGTAACTTTAAATGGAGAAAAAACGGACAAGCAGGTTGATTCGGAAGATGAGTTTTTGGCAACTCTTCAACGAGAATTTGGAATCGTGACCGCTTTATTTCCGGAATAAGTTATAGGTAATAGGTGAAAAGTGATAGGTAAGGTCGGTTTTAACCTTTCAGATATTACTTATCAGTTTTCACTTATTCCGAAGGGTTTTGATAGTTATGACGCAATCAATTTCATACGCTGATGCCGGCGTTTCGATAGACAACGCGAATCGTGCCGTGGCAAAGATCCGCGAATACGCGCGTTCCACTTTCAACGAGCGAACGCTTACGGAAATCGGTAGCTTTGGCGGGATGTTTTCGGGTGCGTTTCCTG
>JBGTKQ010000064.1:0-5407 GCA_041744555.1 Pyrinomonadaceae bacterium | reverse complement strand
TCGGTCGAGGTTATCGATCCGCGTACGATCAAACCGCTTGATGTCGATACGATCGTAAATTCCGTCAAGAAAACCAACCGGCTCGTCATCGCCGAAGAATCGCACTATTTTGCATCGGTGGGAGCCGAGATCTCGCACACGGTGATGGAACACGCGTTCGATTACCTCGACGCACCGGTCAAACGCATCTCGACCGCTGAAGCTCCGAACCCGTACGCCAAAAATCTCGAAGCTCTCGCGTTACCCGATGTAGATAAAATTGTGGCAGCGGTGAAAGAAGTTTGTTATTTGTAACAAGAATATGGCTGAAAAATTTTTAATGCCGAAGTTGTCGCCCACGATGGAAGAGGGCCAGATCGCACGTTGGGTAAAGAACGAAGGCGACGATTTTGAAGCAAACGAGACGCTTGCCGAAGTTGACACCGACAAAGCGACGATGGAAATGACCGCGCTCCAAGGCGGCACCTTGCTCAAGATCCTCAAGGCTGGCGGAGAAACTGCGGCACTTGGCGAAACCATCGCGATCATCGGCCAGAAGGGCGAAGACATCTCGGCCTTGTTAAGCGAAGTTTCATCAAACGGTTTAGCAAAGAAAGCCGAAGCGGCAACGGCAGAACCGCCTGCGTCACCAGCTGGCGACAAGTCAGAACCGGTAGCGATAGCTCCGAAGGCAGAAACACGAGCGGTAGCGAGTGTGCCTGCTCAACAAAAAGCCGCACCGTCAAACGACCGCATGATCGTCTCACCGATCGCCGCCCGGATGGCGGCAGACAACGGGGTCGATCTTAGGTCGATCGCAGGTTCGGGCCCGCAAGGCCGCATCATTAAACGCGATATCGAGGAAGCTCTAGCTGGGAACCAAAGTCCAAAGGTGAAAGATCAAAGGCCCTTCACACCGTCAACAAACGTTGGTGCTTCGGCATTCCGCGACGAACCGGTGTCGAAAATGCGTCAGGTGATCGCCAGCCGTTTGGCGGAATCGATCGGCCCGATCCCTACGTTTTATCTCACCGTCGAGATCGAGATGGACAACGTGCTTGCGACACGTATGCAGATGAACGCGAACCTTGATGACGATGCAAAGATCAGTATTAACGACATTATCATCAAAGCCGCGGCCATGTCGCTCATCAAACATCCGTGGGTGAATGCCTCGTATCAAGACAAGAATGTTCGCTTTTACGAACAAGCAGATATCGGCGTCGCCGTCGCTATCGACGAAGGTTTGATCACGCCGGTTATCCGTGGAGCGAATCTGAAAGGCCTCGCGGAAATTTCTGCCGAAGTTCGCGATCTTGCCGCCAAGGCGAAAGCGAAAAAACTCCAGCCCGATGAATATACTGGCGCCACTTTTTCGATAAGCAATCTTGGGATGATGGGAATCAAGGAATTCACGGCGATCATCAATCCACCAGAGGCCGCGATCATCGCCGTCGGCGGAGCAAACCCGACTGCGGTCGTCCGCGAAGGCGAGATCGTCGTTCGAAACGTCATGAGCGTCACAATGTCTTGCGATCACCGCATCGTTGACGGCGCGACCGGCGCAAAGTTCCTTCAAACGTTCAGGCAAATGCTAGAAAGCCCGGCAATGATGCTGTTATAGGTCGTCGGCTATTTTTACCGCACTCAAGGCTTCGCTTTGCTGCGGAGCTTTTTTGCTTTTTCGGTGTCTTCTTTGGCTTTATCGGTGTTGCCCAAATTCGCGTAGGCATCGGCACGAACCTCATAGGATTCAAAATCTTCAGGATCTAACTTTATTGCCTCGCTCACGTCTCGGATCGCTGTTTCGAAATCGTCTTTATTGAGGTACGCAATCGCTCGGTTGTGATAACCATCGGCACTCTTTGGTTCGAGAGCAAGATACTTGTCATAGTCGCGGATGGCCGCGTCGTAATCTTCAATTTCGATATACAGACTGCCCCGTTCAAAAAACGCGTCGGACATTTTCCCGTCAAGTTCGATCGCTTTAGAAAAATCGATGATCGAGTTTTCATAATTCGAAAGTTTGTAATGCATTCGAGCACGAAAAATATGAACATCGGCAAGTTTTGGATCGAGTGAGATGATCGTCGAATAATCATCGCGGGCAGCGACCCATTTTTCAGTTTCTTCGTAAATTCGTGACCGGTCCAAAAGCGCATCGATCAGACCAGGTTCGAGTTCTATCACACGGTTAAGATCTGCAAGAGCACGCGTGAGATCCTTTTGAAGCTCGTACGCGGCGGCCCTGTTGTGCAACGCGTAAACGCTGTTCGGCTCGTGCGACAATGCCTTGTTCAATTCCTTTATCGCCTGTTCGTATTTTTTTCTAACTATGAATACCCGACCACGGCCCACAAATGCGTCCGCGAATTTCGGATCGATCTTCAATGCTCGATCGTAATCCTGGATCGCTTTGTCGGTTAGTTCGAGTTTTATATAAGCATTGCCGCGGCGTTCATAGCCATCGGCGTCATCCGGTTTAAACTCTATATACTTGGAAAGATCGCCCACTGCCGCTTTGTGATCGCCCTTTGCTGCAAAACTCTCGCTGCGATTGAAATACGAATCGGCGTCCTGTGGCTTGATCTCGATCGCCATACTAAGGTCACGGATCGAAAGGTCGTGGGCGTCCGTCGCAAGGTAGGCAAGTGCTCGGTTGAAATACGCCTCAAAGAATTTTGGATCGGACACAAGCGCCAGTGTGTAGTCCCGAATAGCTTCGTCATGACGTTTTAGCGCATAAAACGCCAATCCACGGCTATTTAAGACATATTGATCGTCGGTATGAAATGAGAGTGCCTTGTCAAAATTTGCGATCTTGCAGGCGTGATCGCTTACTGGGCACTTTTCCGCAGCCGCCGCATATCTATTGCATGTCGATCTAACTATCTCGACCAGTAATTCTTCATCTGCACCAGCTTCGCGCAGCAAGGTCCTTTGTTGTTCGTCGATGTCAAACGCCAGTCCGCGATCAATAATATTCTTTCTGGCAATTCGATTCGAGGTCGTAATGTCTAGCCTGGTCTCCTTGAGCGACATCAACAGCTCATCGAATTCGAGCGGCTGAGGTTGGGCTGTGACATAACCTGCTAATAACAGCATTGCTAAAACCATTTGCGTCGCTTGGCTAAGAACTCTTGCTTTCATCGTTTTTCAACTTGTCTTTGTAAATTTATTTCAAATCTTAGAAACTATTTTGCTGCGTAAACATACTACGAATATAGGATAGTGTAATCTTAATTTTTGGAAAAGACACGAAAATCTTCGACAGATGCGTTTGTCGCTCTCATCGCGGTGCAACTGTTTTTCGGGTCGCTGCCGGTGATCGGGAAGATCGTTTTGGCGGTGCTGCCGCCGGTCGCACTTGTTGGATTTCGGGTCGGGATCACCGCCGCTATTTTGTTCGTCGTTCAGCTAGTTCGAGGAAGGCTGTGGCTAAAAGATCGGTCTGATTATAAGCGGCTGGCGGTCTTAAGCCTTTTTGGCGTTACGTTCAACCAACTCTTATTTATCAGCGGCCTTTCGCTTACGAAAGCGTCAAACACTTCCCTACTTGCCGTTACGATCCCGATCTTTGCGATCTCGATCGGCGCCTTGATCGGCGTTGAACGGCTACGTTTTATCAAGGTTATCGGCATTGTCCTTGCGGCTCTTGGCGTCATCGTCTTGATCGATCCGCGAAATGCATCGTTCTCGTCACAGACCACACTTGGCGATGTGCTTATCATCGTCAATTCCCTTTCCTATGGAATTTATGTCGCTACATCAAAGGAAATAATCACCCGCAACGGGGCTTTTCGTTCGATGATGTGGGTATTTATTTTCGCGGCGATCGTCTGCGTTCCGCTCGGGCTTTTTTCGCTATCTTCGGTCGAAGTTGCCGCAATTTCGCCGCTGATATGGTGGCTCGTTTTGTATATTGCGATCATCGCCACTGCCGGCCCGTATTTGCTCAACGCCTACGCGATCGCGAAAGTTAGTGCCTCGACCGTTGCAGTTTTCATCTATTTACAGCCAATTATCGGCTTTCTGCTTGCTACGATATTTCTCGGCGAATCGATCGACGCAAAGTTTATTTTAGCCGCGTCAATGGTATTCATAGGTGTATTTCTTACTACTCGAAAACCGCGAACTCTGGAAGCGGAAACGGTTGCATAACAATTCTGCCTAAAATTTACTTGAACCTTTGGTAACCTTTGGCGTAGAATCCTCGTCTAAAAGAAAATCGATGCCGACCAATATCATTCAGACGGAAAGCGATGGCCGCACTTATCTTCGGGTCGAAGGCCAGCTCCTGCTTGATGATGCAATTCTTTTAGAACGGATCGTGGATGATCTGATCTCCGAGTCGGGCCGTCCGGTATCGGTTGACCTGGCAGATCTCAGCTTTCTTGATAGCGACTCGGCTTCTTCACTTATCCGGCTCGAATCACGCGATTCCGTCGAGATACAGGGTCTCGATATCTTCCTTCAATCTGCCATCGACACAGCCGAGCGAAGCGCCCGATAACACAACCGCGAAACTGGAAGCTGGAAGCTGGAAACTTGAAAGATTGAAACCGGAAGCCCACAACTGGTAGCTGGTAGCTGAAAACTGGTGGCTGGTGTAAAACCTGTCTTAACGCGATTCGCATTCCGGCCCATTTCGCATTAAATTATTGTCAATGAATATCGGCGAAATCGCAGAACTTGTCGGCGGCGAACTGATCGGCGACGGCTCGACTGAAATTACCTCTGTTGCCGACATCGCTCGCGCTAAACTCGGCGACCTAGCCTTCTACGAAAAACGCGGCCCGATCCCCGAAACAAATGCTTCCTGCGTCTTGGCAGAAACACGAGCGGTAACGAGTGTGCCCGGCGAGACCGTGATGATTCTCGTCGCTAACCCAAAACTCGCCTTCGCCAAAGCCGCCGCTGTGCTTCTTGAAAGCGAGAACGTCTCTTTCATTCATCCATCAGCAAGGGTCGCCGATTCCGCCATTATCGGCACTGGAACGCAGATTCATGCTGGAGTCAGAATCGCCGAAAACGTTTCGATGGGAACGAACTGCATCATTCATCCGAACGTCGTCATTTACGAAAATTCAACGATCGGGAACAACGTAATTCTCCACGCCGGAGTCATCATCGGCGCCGATGGTTTTGGTTACGTCAAAGACGAAGCTGGCGAATACATCAAATTCCCCCAGATCGGCACCGTCGTCATCGAGGACCATGTTGAGATCGGTGCTAACACCTGCATCGACCGCGGAGCTTTGGGCGAAACAAGAATCGGCGAAGGCACGAAGATCGACAACCTCGTCCAGGTCGGCCATAACGTGTCGATCGGCAAACGCTGCATAATCGCCGCACAGACCGGCATTTCCGGCAGCGTTACGATCGAGGACGATTGCGTCATCGGCGGCCAGGTCGGTTTTGGCGATCA
>JBGTKQ010000063.1:0-11151 GCA_041744555.1 Pyrinomonadaceae bacterium | reverse complement strand
TCATACTGAACCGCCGGGCGGCTCCAAGGTCGTTGATACCGAGTTCGCGAAGCGAGGCGAGCAGATTCAGAAAGATCTGAGCGGTAGCAAAGGCGTCGTCTCCCGCCCGATGATGGTTTCTGAGTTCGACCTCGAAATGTCGGGCAACGGTATTTAGCTTGTGATTCTCAATATCGGGAAGCAATCGCCGCGAAAGTTGTACGGTGCAGAGCGATGGATTCCCGAGGCGATAATCTTCATAGACCCGGCTGATCTCGTAATCCAAAAATCCCATATCAAAACGGGCGTTATGCGCGACCATCACCGAATCGCCGATGAACGTTAGCAGTTCATCGGAGATATCACGGAACCGCGGAGCACTGGCAACCATTTCATTTGTAATTCCCGTAAGGCCCGTGATGAATTCAGGGATCGGCATTTCCGGATCAAGCAGTGTTTGAAACTTATCAATAACTTCGCCGTTCTGAACCTTGAAGGCTCCGATCTCAGTTACGCGACAGGGAGGAGCTTTCGCACCTGTAGTTTCAAGATCCAAGATCACAAACCCGCTTTGAAAAAGGTCGATCGCATCGTGGTTCGGTAGAATATATTCGACAAGGTCGTCCGTTAATTTCAAGCGCGAATCCCGGTTAACGAGATCTTCCACCAACAAGCGTGCCAAATTTCTTTCCGGATTCGAGATCCTCATCACGCGATCGACCACCTTCACCACAGATGAACGCCCACCGACCGAATGTAGGTATTCGATCGCTGCGTTGATCAGCACGGAATTCGATATAAGGTTCGGCGAAGGCAACATACTCAAACTTGATTTTATATTGAAAACGGGAAACCGCAACTCGAAGTAAATCTGGCCATTGGGAAGTATCCGCTGTTTTTGCCATAATTCCCTTTTCGGTTTCATAGGAGGTCCCAACTTTTCGAAATGAATTCAGAACAGATACTAGAGCAATTTAAGAATGCCGGTGCTTTACTTGAAGGCCATTTCCTTCTTTCTAGTGGACTGCATAGCAAAAGTTATTTGCAATGTGCACTTGCTTTACAATATCCATCGGATGCCGCTGAATTCGGTCAGCTTATCGCCGATAATTATCTTGAAAGCGACATTAGAACGGTCGCTTCACCTGCGATCGGCGGATTGATCATCGGTTTCGCAGTCGCACAGGCTCTCAATCTTCGGTTCATTTGGACGGAACGCCAAAATGGCGAAATGGTTCTCCGGCGGGGATTTACGCTGCTGCCCGGTGAACGGATTCTGGTCGTTGAAGATGTGATCACAACTGGCGGTTCGACCCGCGAGTGTATCGCCGCACTTAGATCGAATGGCGGTGACGTGATCGCAGCGGCTTCGATTGTCGATCGCTCTAACGGCGCTGCAGATGTTGGTGTTCCAAGGACATCGCTCGTAAGCATCGAAGTTCCGACGTACGCCAAAGCAGACTGTCCGATGTGTGCCGACGGAAGCGAACCGTATAAACCCGGGAGCAGGGCTTCGTCGAAATGAACCGAAAGTGCTGCTTTCTTTCAATGGACGACCTCGCCGGTTATGTCAGCGACGATGAACTCGCGATATCGGCGCTCAGCGAACTTGGCTGGGATGTTTCGACCATCTCGTGGCGAGATACTACTGTCGATTGGAACGATTTCGAAGCTGTTGTGATCCGTACGCCGTGGGATTATCAGGATGCGCCAGACGACTTTCTTGAAGTATTGCGGAGGATCGAATTATCATCCGCCCGGCTCGAAAACGGTCTTTCCATCGTTGAGCGGAATCTTGACAAGAAGTATCTTCGTGAACTTGAATCGCAAGGTATTCGAATAGTGCCGACGATCTGGGGCAAAACGGATGTTTCAGCGGAATCCTTTGCGAGTTGGCAAACTGACTTGGAGTCCGACGAACTAATTATAAAGCCGACGATAAGTGCGACCGCCAAAGACACTTTCCGACTCTTAGAATACGCCGAAGACCTAACGGCTGTTTTCAAGGATCGCAGTTTCATGGTTCAGCCTTTTTTGAGTTCGATCGTTGAAGAAGGTGAATTCTCGCTCTTCTATTTCGATGGCGTGTATAGTCATACGATCTTAAAAACGCCCAAAACAGGCGATTTTCGTGTTCAGGACGAACACGGCGGGCTGATCAGAGCGGTGGAACCGGAGGATCAAATGCTCAAAACGGCTCTTTCGATAAATGATTTCATCGAACCGCAACCGCTCTATTCGCGGATCGATCTCGTCCGATGTAGTGACGGTGGTTTTGCGTTGATGGAACTTGAACTGATAGAACCTGCCCTTTATTTTAGGATGGATGCAAAGTCGCCCGGGCGTTTTGCACGAGCATTTGCGAGGCGGATGAATGAATTATAGACTCCTGATCCAATATGATGGCACCGATTTTCACGGTTGGCAGGTGCAGGAAAACGACCGTACTATTCAGGGCGAACTTGAGCGCGTGATCAGCACATTAGAAGATGCACCTGTGCATGTTGCGGGTTCCGGCCGAACCGATGCCGGCGTACACGCCGAAGGCCAAGTAGCGAACGTGATCGTAAATCGCCGTTTTGAGCCGGAGAGGCTAAAGATGGCGATAAATGGGAACCTTTGGCGTGACATTAGAATTATGAACGTCGAACGTGTGCCTGATGAATTTCATGCTCGATTTTCGGCGGTAAGAAAAACGTATATTTACAGGATCGTAAATGCTCCCGTCATTTCGCCATTCTGGCGCCGTTATGCCCACCACGAATCAAAGCCGCTCGACGTTTCGCGAATGCTGGTCGCGGCGAGGCTTATGCTCGGCGAACATGACTGGACCGCTTTTTGTTCGGCACAAGCCGATGGCGAAAACCGTGTAAGAACGATCATGGATTTTACGATCGAATCGCATTGGGACACGCGGGCACAAGCTTCGTTAATCGAGTTTCGTATCACGGGAAACGGCTTTTTGAGATATATGGTTCGGTCGATCGTCGGAACGCTGATTGATGTCGGGCGGGCTGAAAAAGATTCTGATACAATTCAGACTGCGCTCGTAACAGGCGACCGGAATTTAGCCGGAAAAACTGCTCCGGCACACGGACTTACGCTTTTTAATGTTGAGTATTGATCGAAAGCGATGCTGATCTATCACATCACAACCCAGGCTAATTGGGACCAGTTCAAAGACTTGCCGTCGTATCAGGCGGAGAGCCTCACGACCGAAGGTTTTATTCATTGCAGTTATGCTGAACAGCTCGAAACCGTTTTGAAACGATACTATAGCAACTTTCCGAAGATTTTAATCCTATCGATTGAAACTGAGAAGCTAATGTCCGAGTTGGTGGAAGAGCCTTCTACCGGCGGTGAGATATATCCACACATTTACGGCCGTTTGAACCATACTGCGGTGATCGGGACCGAAGAAAGATTGATGCTCGTGAAGGGTACGACGATAGATTATTTGTCGAACGAATGAGTCGGTCGGCGCCACACATGCACCCAAATTTTGCGGAAGTAATTGAGACACGAACGCTAGAAGCAAAACTGCTTGACGCGATCGACCTAGAGCGCCTTCCCCGGCATATCGCTGTAATAATGGACGGCAATGGCCGCTGGGCAAAAAAACGAGGGCGGCCGAGAATTTTTGGCCATCGAGCGGGTGCTGAATCGGTCAGATCGATCCTCGACACTTGTACTCGGCTGGAGATAGAAGCGGTTACCTTATACGCATTTTCGACCGAAAATTGGAAGCGACCGAAAGCAGAGGTCTCCGGATTGATGTCGATGCTTAAACGTTACATCCGCAGCGAGATGAAAGAGGTGAAGGCAAATAATATTAGGTTTCAAGCGATCGGCGACATATTCGGGCTCTCGCCGGACGTTCAGAAAGAGATAGAGGTGGCCACGGACATGACTCGGGAAAATACAGGGACGCGCCTGAATGTCGCATTGAATTATGGAGGCCGCGCCGAAATCGTAAATGCAGCTCGACTTGCGTTTGCCGATATTGAGCGACGCAATGATGTTATCGACAATTTGACCGAAGCCGACATTCAACGAAATCTTTACACGCAGGGACTGCCGGACGTCGATCTGCTGATCCGAACAAGCGGCGAGATGCGCATCTCGAATTTCTTGCTTTGGCAGATCGCCTACGCTGAAATATATGTTACGGCGACGCTGTTTCCCGACTTCCGTCGGCCTGAGATCTTTGAGGCGATCATTGACTTTCAAAAACGCGACCGGCGCTTCGGTAACGTTAGGTCAAAATGAAAACTAGACTATTAACAGCGGCTATCGCGTTGCCAATACTGATCGCGTCGATCATCTTGCCGTGGTGGGTTCGGGAAACGGTTTGGATATTTGTCGTAATAGCCGTTCTTGCTCTTGCAGCTGGCCTCTTCGAATTTTTTACGCTCACCAAAAAGCTTGAGCTCAAAGCTGACGCGAGTGTCGCCTTTCTTGGTGCCGCCGCCTTCGTTGTCGCGTTCATTTTCGATGCGCCAGCAAAGGCTCCTGATTTGCTCTTACTCACTGTCGCGTTGTTTGTCATCGGCGTCCTGATTTCGCAGACGTTTCGTTTTCAGAAAGACTTTTCGAAGATGCTGGCGGGCGTCGGCGTAACATTGCTTGGTGTGTTCTATGTGGTATTTCTTGGCGGATTCTTGATCGCGACGAGAATTGGATTTGAAAATGTTCCCGGACTTTCTACAAACCTCTTGTTGTTTTTCTTGGTGGTGCTTTTCGGTTCTGATTCCGGTGCTTATTTTGCCGGACGTGCTTTCGGCAAACACAAACTCGCACCTGCGATCTCGCCTGGAAAGACGATCGAGGGCCTGATCGGCGGGATCGTCGCAGCGGCCGGTTTTGCGGCACTTTGCACCTTCGTTTTCTTTCCGGAACTGCCGTACAACTTTTCAATTCCGCTCGCGATCGTAATGGCGGTCGTCGGGGTTCTAGGCGACCTAGCCGAGTCCGCAATGAAACGCGGCTCAGGTGCAAAAGACGCCGCAAACATCCTGCCCGGCCACGGCGGCCTTCTCGACCGGCTTGATAGCTTGTTATTCAACGCACCGATATTGTATTATTTTGCTCGGTTCTACTTTTAGGATTTTGGAATGAACGCAGTTCGGGTAAACGACAACAATAATACGTAGGCGAGCGTTAATCTTTTGACGTTCCGCCTTTCGTTTGTCGCAAACCGAAGGGCGTTTTTGTTTTTATGCTGGATACACTTGGAAATTTGGAACGGTCGCACACTTGCGGCGAGTTGCGTGGTTCACATGTTGGCACACAGGTCGTTTTAATGGGCTGGGTCGCCAAGAAACGTGATTTTGGCGTATTCACATTTATCGACCTTCGCGATCGCGACGGCGTGACGCAGATTGTTGTCAGTCATGAGTCGGCGGCGGAGGCTCATGCCAAGGCAAAGTATCTTCGCGGCGAGTGTGTCATTGCCGTTAAAGGTGAAGTCATGAAACGCGACGACGGTGCGAATAACGCCAAGCTTGCAACTGGCGACATCGAGGTAAAGGTCTCCGAAATTCTCATTCTGAACGACGCGAAAGTTCCGCCGTTTCAGCTTGAGGTCGCGGGTTCTGAAAATCTTGCTGCCGAAGATACGCGTCTAAAATATCGCTACCTCGACCTGCGCCGTCCGCAGCTGCAGAACAATATCCGGATGCGTGCAAAGGCCGTGCGAGCGATCAGGGAATATTTCGACAGCCGGGATTTTATCGAGATAGAAACGCCGATACTTCTTAAATCAACTCCCGAAGGCGCACGTGATTTTATCGTCCCGTCGCGCATCCACACGGGCAAGTTTTTCGCGCTTCCCCAATCGCCGCAGATATTGAAACAGCTCACAATGATCTCCGGGTTCGATAAGTATTTCCAGATCGCCCGCTGTTTCCGAGACGAAGACCTGCGTGCCGACCGCCAGCCGGAATTTACGCAGCTCGACATGGAAATGTCCTTCGTCAACCGCGAACAGGTCTATCGCGAGATGGAAGGGATGTTTAACCATGTCCTTAAGTTAATAGGTGTCGATCTGCCAACCGAATGGCCGAGAATGAACTACGCGGAAGCGATGCGTCGATACGGCTCCGACAAGCCTGACCTGCGTTTCGGAATGGAGCTGATCGACCTGTCTATCGAATTGAAAGATGCCGATTTCGCTCCGTTCGCCGAAACGCTCGCCAAAGGCGGTGAGATCAAATGCATCGTCGTCAAAGGCAAGGCGGACTATTCGCGAAAGCAAACCGACGAGCTTCAGGAATTCGTAAAACGCTACGGAGCAGCTGCTCTAGCATGGATCAAACTCGGTGAAGAGACGACGTCATCGCTACTCAAGGTTCTGGGGGAAGCAACGATCGCAAAGCTTGCGTCAACGGCTGGTGCCGAAAAAGGCGACTCAGTGTTGATAGTTGCGGGCAAGAAGTCAGTAGTCGCGGCCGCTCTCGGTGCACTTCGTGGTGAGATCGCCCGACGCGAGAACCTGATAGATCGGAGCAAGTACGAGTGCTTGATCGTCACCGAATTCCCGATGTTCGAACATGATGAAGAAACCGATCGATACACGGCGGCTCATCACCCATTCACATCGCCGATGGACGAAGATCTTGAGAAATTCAAGACGGCGGTAAACGACGAAAGCCAGCACCAACTACTGGGCGAGGTCCGTGCGAAGGCCTATGACGCGGTAATCAACGGCTATGAGTGCGCCGGCGGCTCGATCCGTATTCATCAAAAGGATGTTCAGGCTCTGAACTTCAAAGCGCTCGGAATGTCACCGGATTCGGCACGTACGCAGTTCGGATTTTTCCTCGACGCGCTCGAATACGGTACTCCGCCGCACGGAGGTTTTGCGGCCGGCGTCGAACGCACCTGCATGATCCTTTGCGGCACCGAAAACATCCGCGACGTGATGGCGTTCCCCAAAACCGCGTCCGCCCAAGACCTGATGATGGATTCACCTGGCGTGGTCGACGATGTGCAGTTGAGTGAACTAAAACTGAGCGTCACCGAGGAAAAGTAACTATTGGCCTGGCCATTCGCCGCAGTATGAAACATCCGCTCGGCCGGTAATGAGCATTTCGTCGTCGTCGCGCCAGAAAACTTCAGTTATGCCACCGACGGCGTGAACGGAAACGCGTCGACCAGTTCGTCCGGTTTTCGCGGATAAAACTGCTGCACCACTCGAACAAGTTCCCGACGATGAGGTTTCGCCGGCGGCCCGTTCCCAGATGCGAATTTCGATATTCTCACGATCAACCACCCTTACAAAAACAATATTTGCTTTGTCGGGGAAAGCACTGTGTGACTCAAGCTCGCGACCGTAATGCCGCCAATCAAATTCGAAGTCGTCGACAAACGTTATCGCTACAGGGTTTCCAACGTTCACGCACGACATCGAAAATGCGCGATCGGTGACAGTTACAGGAAAATCGATTACCGTGTCTTGGGGTTGGGAAGTCGCAACAGGAACCTCGCTACTGACAAATTTCGGCCGGCCGATCTCGGCCTCGAACCAGTAGTGGCCGGGCGAAGTTTCTTCGGTCAATCGGAAGGACTTAATTCCGCTGCGCGTTTGCAACTTCAAAGAAGGATCCGACCAGAGACGCTTGTTGTAAATATACGAAACTGCACAGCGTGTGCCGTTGCCGGAAAAGCCGGCGATGCTACCGTCGGGGTTTACGATCTCGCAAAAGAAATCCGCACTGCCCTCGACTCTTGTTATAACAGCGATACCGTCAGCACCGGCGCCTTTATGTCGATGGCAGATCGCTTTTGCGAGGTCAGAAAGATCAGCTCCTACGGGAATTGCTGATGCTTCGATAACGATATAGTCGTTACCAAATCCATGGAATTTGCAGAACGGTATTTCAGTCATTTGGTTTTTGATATCGCCACGATTGTTTCCGAGCGGTCTTTGTACCGGAGCGAAAAATCGACTGTATCGCCCGCCTTTAGGCCATCAAGCATATTCTTGTCGGATACGTAAAATTCCATCAGCATCGCGGGCATAACACCTACGATCTCCTCATGATTCATTTCAACAGAACCTAATTCGGTATTGATCCGTGTGATCTTCCCTTTCCCGGGATAGTCGCCATTCCTTATGTCAGTTTGCGAAGCGGCAGTCGCCGATGAGGCCGGGTTGGGCTCCGTGTTGATACGCTTGGTGCCTTCGGCCGCGCAACCGATCATCAAACTGGTATATAGAATAAAGTTGGTGGAGGTTTTAAGTTTCATGCACTTTTCGCTAAGCTGAGCAGATCGTAAACACAATCGGAGTATAAACAAAATGGTGCCATTGTTCATCCTTTTTGGAACTTTCGGAATCCTGTTTCTCTTGAACAAGTATTTCATAAAGAGACTATCGATCTCATTTATCGGCCGCGTAGCGATGGCACTGATGATGATCTTGGCCGGAATTGCGCATTTCGTTTACGACGAACCGATGGTCGCAATGATGCCGGATATTATTCCGTGGAAGCTTGAAATTGTCTATTTGACAGGAATTTTGGAGTTTGTCGCGGCGATTGGGTTGCTTTGGGAAGGAACAGCAAGGGTTACCTCGATAATGCTGATGATCTTTTTTCTTGCGATCTTGCCGGCTAACATCTTGGGAAGCATTCGCGGGGTGAATATTCCGGGAGCCGAATATGGAGTGTGGTATCTACTTTTCCGTATTCCGCTCCAGATGTTCTTTTTATGGTGGGTATGGTATTTCGGCGTGAGGTCGCAGAAGCTCGCGGAAAAAACCAAGTCTTAAGGCTTCCAGTCGGCAATAAATACGTTCGTGTCACCTTCTTTTTCAGCGTTGCGGTTTGAGGCAAACACGAGTTTTTTCCCGTCGGGTGAAAACATCGGAAAGCCATCAAATGTTTCGTTAAAGGTAATTCGTTCAAGGTTCGTTCCATCGACATTAACCAGAGCCAAATCAAAATTGCGTTTCCGCGGATCGGTCGCAAAATAATTTGTACAGAAAATTATCTTTTTCGCATCCGGCGTAAAAAATGGTGCGAAGCTGGCTGCCGCGAGCTTTGTTACCTGACGCTTGTTCGTACCGTCGGCATTCATCACCCAAACTTCGAAAACGGTCGGTTCTATTAAGTGATTTGCAAGACGGTCTTTGTAACGAGCGATCTCGGCCTCGGTCTTGGGATGAAACGCTCGATAAACGATCTGCTTGCTATCGGGCGAAAAGAACGCTCCGCCGTCATAACCGAGTTCTGTGGTCAGCCGCTTTACGTTCTTTCCGTTCGTATCCATTACATAAAGGTCAAGATCGCCGTCCCGAGTCGACGTGAAAATTACCTTTTTCCCGTCGGGCGAAACGGTCGCTTCGGCATCGTAACCCGGTGTTTTTGTAAGTTGTTTGATGTTCTTTCCGTCTGCCTTTGCGGTAAAAATATCGTAGGCGGGATAGATCGCCCAGACGTAGCCCTTCGAAAAATCCGGATTTGGCGGGCATTCCTTTGCACCGAGATGCGTTGAACCGTAAAGGATGTTCCTATTCTTGTTAAAAAAATACGAACAAGTCGTTCGGCCATCACCGCTTGAGACCATTTTCGTGTTCGATCCGTCTGCATTCATCGTATAGATCTGGTCGCAACCGCGGCCATCGCGTTTCGATTGGAAGACCAATTGCTTTCCATCGGTAGAAAAATAAGCTTCGGCATTTTCACCGCCAAAAGTAAGCTGTTTGATGTTAGAAATGCGCTCTTCACCGGTAACGATCAATGATGGATCTTGTGCTAAAGCCGACAAAACTTGCGATATAATAAGGGCGAGAAGGAAAAAGTACTTCGTCATATTATAATAGTCTAGCATTCAGACTTGAAAAGAATTGAATCCCGAAGTATAAGAAATGCGAATGATTAAATGAAACGCTGTTGTCAGAACCTCAATCGTCTGAACCTCACATACAGCGATTCTCGTCCGTTTTATATATGATCTTCGAAACCAAAAAAGAGGTCCTAGATTGGTACGATCGACAGGAACGAGCGCTGACCGATGAATTCATCGGCAATATTGAGTGGAGCAAGGTCCGCGATCATCCGTTCGACGAGCGCCTGATCCCGGTGATCCTGTACATGCGCGATGTCGAAACTCTGACCGATATGTATTGGCAGGAATTACGGCGAACACCAACGGGCCGCGACGCGGTGATCTCAAAATTTATGGAGCGCTGGGGTATTGAAGAGATCACCCACGGCGAGGTTTTGAATCGATTCCTGAACGAGCTAGGCTACGAGACCGACGCCGATTGGCAAAAACAGATACGCCGCGACGTTTCCACCGGTTATCACATCAACACTTTCCTGATCACGTCATTGACCAATCTGATCGGCAGCAAATTCACGGCGACACACATGACGTTCGGTGCCGTTCACGAAATGACTACGGCGCAGGCGTATCGACGAATGATGGAGATCGCCGATCATCCTGTTTTGACCCACATATTGAAAGCGATCATCCGCGAAGAATCCGCACATACTCAGTTTTACTGGAGCATTGCCCGGCTAGAATTGCGAAAGAATGACCTGGCACAAAAGCTTGCACGCAAAGTGATCGAACATTTTTATTATCCTGTCGGGCAAGGTTCGCTCAAAAAAGAAAGAACAAAATACGTGGTCTCTGCGCTATTTGGCAAAGATTCGGCGCTAGAAATTATCGATACGACAGTCACCCAACGCGTCCAGCAGCTTCCCGGCTTCGACGGCATCCGCAAAATAACAGACACCATCGGCAACATGGCCGGGAGCAAACTCACATCTGAAAGTGCCGTCGGTTGAACAACGCCGTCTTCAACCTCCGATTTCTTTCTAATTGTGCCGACTCGAAAAAGAAAAAGCGGGCCGAAACCCGCCTTTCCTTCTCGAGTGTGGTTAAGGTTAAAATCTACTTCTCGGCGATTCCAAGCATGAAGTTACTGATGGCCGAAAGTCCGTCAAACTGAGAACTAACGTCTAAGTATTCTACATCCGAGACACCTCCACCCGTAATCCAATAACGAGGCGGAAGAAATGTAGTAGAAAGATTCTTTGGTTGATTCAAGATGAACTGGAAAATCCTATTCAACATAATTGATAATTCACTAATGCCCAAGTTGGAAATGCTAGTTAGAGTCCTTTGTGCAGTTGAGAATGCTTTTTTCAAACCACTATG
>JBGTKQ010000062.1:0-27840 GCA_041744555.1 Pyrinomonadaceae bacterium | reverse complement strand
GTCAAGCGGTTGCCCGCCACTCCAGATACAAAAACAAAAGTGGCCAAGCTCAGATGTCCTTGCTTGACCGACTTCAATAGATCCAAAATTGTGATGGTGGCCAGGGAGGGATTTGAACCCCCGACACGCGGATTTTCAGTCCGCTGCTCTACCAACTGAGCTACCTGGCCGGATCGACCGTTTGGTTAACGGCGAATTTTTTACTTTACGATTACGAAAAAAGTATGTCAAATCCGGTTTCGTCGGGAATACGAATTGGCACTAAAGAACATTAACTGTTCGAGCATATTTTTGAGAATCATTCACCGGCATATATAATCTCAGTATCTGATACGGCTTTGGTAAATAAAGACGCTATTCGCGTTTCGTCCTAAGCCCTTTGTACATTTCGAGTTTTCAATAAGAGGATTTAATGATCAAATACATTGCACTTTTTACACTTCTAGCCGCTACGTTTGGTGTGCTTTCCGGCTGCGGTTCGACCGTAGATTCGAATGCGAACATGGCAAACGGCGTAAACATGGTGGGCGTTGGCCCGGTAAACCTTAACGGTTCGAATCTACCAGCGGGTATCTCCAACAATCCGATCATAATGAACGGCAACACCGTAATGGGAACAGGGGCTAACACGGTGCGACCCGGAGCAACCCCGACACCCGGAATACCTGACCCTGCGAACGTAAACGTAAAGATGAAACCCGGGGCGACACCGACACCGGGAATTCCGTCTCCTGAGGAAATGAGGCGACAAATGCAACGGCTTTCGAACGGATCTGCCGCGGCAACCGATCCACCTTCGATGCGTAGCACAAACTCGGCGCCCTCGATGATGCGGAGTACAAACTCAGCTCCGTCGATGATGCGGAGCGTAAACGCAAACAGCCCGCGAAGTGTTCGCAGGCCGTAAGCAAGATAGATCTTTAGATGTTTGGGCTGGGAGATCTCCCGGCCCAAATTGTTTTACGCTTGGGCGGCGTCGGCCTTTACAAATCCGAGAGCGGATTTCACGTCGATCTCAATACGGTCGCGAAGTTCGGTGTTGTCTTTCAATAATACCTTTACATTTTCACGTCCCTGGCCAAGTCTTTCGCCTTTGTAGGAAAACCACGAACCACTCTTCTCGACGATGTTGTGAACGACCGAGAGATCGATCAGATCGCCTTCGCGTCTGATGCCCTCGCCGTACATAATATCGAACTCTGTTTCACGAAACGGCGGTGCACATTTGTTCTTTACGACCTTGACGCGAGTTCGGTTGCCGACCACTTTGTCTCCGTCCTTAATGGCACCAATTCGGCGAATATCCAACCGAACGCTTGCATAAAATTTCAAGGCCTTGCCACCGGTCGTCGTTTCGGGCGAACCGAAAAACACGCCGATCTTTTCGCGAAGCTGATTGATAAAGATAAACGTCGTATGCGAACTCGAAACGATCGCCGTTATCTTTCTTAACGCCTGAGACATAAGGCGTGCCTGTAGGCCCGGAAGGGAATCACCCATTTCCCCATCGAGTTCCGCCCTTGGCACCAATGCCGCAACTGAGTCAATCACAATTACGGCGACGCTGTTCGAGCGAATGAGTGTTTCAGCGATCTCTAACGCCTGCTCGCCCGAATCCGGCTGTGAGATCAGCAATTCGTCGATATTAACGCCAAGTTTGGTGGCATATTCGGGATCCATCGCATGTTCGGCATCAATGTATGCACAAACTCCGCCACCGGCTTGAGCCGATGCAACAACCTGGAGAGCTAGCGTAGTTTTACCGGAACTTTCCGGTCCGTAAATTTCAATGATCCGACCGCGCGGCAATCCGCCGACACCGATAGCGGCATCTAGGCTAAGACAATTAGTTGATATTGCACCGATCTCCTCATGCGGGCGCTCGCCGAGACGCATTATAGATCCCTTGCCGAATTTTTTCTCAATGTGTAGAAGTGCCGATTCGATGGCCTTGCTATTATCGATGCTCATTAATTAGTTCTCCTTACCGAACAGATGGATTCGTTGCCTTTTCTTATTCCACACCGAAGATGCATGGGTGTTGCATCTATGATACAAAGTATTATTAACCGATGTCAACTTTGTTCATTAAGTTATTCGAATGTTGGAAAATCTTCAAGCGTGAAAACATTGATGTTGCCTCGATCGTACATACCCTTCGTCACAAAGCTGAAAGTGCAAGGCGAGTTTGAATTTGGTGATGGATATGTTGTGCCGTTTGGTTAATGATTTATAATGTTGTTTTAGGATTACGCACCTTTGGCAAAAATGGACAACCAGGCAAAAATGATCGGGCAGACGCTTGACGACAAGTATCGTATCGAACGCGAGTTGGGTCGCGGCGGCATGGGTACGGTGTATCTTGCAACGCATCTGGGAACCGAGCGGCCGGTTGCAGTAAAAGTTATCGCTCCCCAGTTCATGGAGCGGCCTGAATTCGTCGAACGCTTTCGTCGCGAGGCGAAAGCAGCCGGGCGTCTTCGGCATCCGAACGTGGTTGATGTTACGGATTTCGGATTTGGTGAAACGCGATCGGGCCGTGTGGCATATCTCGTGATGGAGTATCTCGACGGTTGTACACTTGGCGAGATATTGGACGAGGAAAAGAATCTGCCGGTGGGATGGACCTTGGACATTCTCGAACAGGTTTGCTCTGCCGTTCACGAAGCTCATCAACAAGGGATAATTCACCGTGATCTTAAGCCCGACAATATTTGGCTCGAGCCCAACCAACGCGGTAGCTACACGGTCAAAGTTCTCGATTTTGGTATTGCCAAGCTCGAAACTCACATTCCCGTCGATACAGGCGAATTTGCGATGCGTAATTCCGCCGGACTCCGAACCAGCAACGCGGCAACAAATGTCGATCAGGGCAATTCGACTTCGATCCACGACAGCATCACCCCGACGCTAATTTCCGAATCGGCTACGGTCATTCAGTTCGCTCCAAATGACGATTCGCTCAATGCCGTAATAGGCGAATGCTCGACTGTTCTGATGGACGGCAATGACGCCCCGAACGACGATGCGGATTCGATCGGAACGCGACTGATCGGCGATTCGAGCGACGGCAGGTCATCGGGAAATGCAACCGAATCGTCCGGAAATACGCTGGCGACAAGCGCTCTGACTCGCGTAGGAGCGGTGCTTGGCACGCCGTTGTATATGTCGCCTGAACAGTGCCGGGGCGAAAAGCTTGACGCACGTTCCGATATTTACAGCCTTGGTGTTATCGCCTATCAAATGTTATCTGGCCAAACGCCTTTCACTGGCGAGTTCACAAAGGTGATGGACGCGCACCGCGAACTTGCGCCGCCGCCATTGAAAGCAAAGAAAGTGCGAAAAAAGCTGAAGCGCGTATTGGCTACGGCGTTGGCAAAAGATCCGAACGATCGTCCGCAAACGGCTGAAGCGTTTGCCAATTCGTTGAAGTCGCGGTCGGAGGGTATTTGGGCTCTCCTCCGCCGTGCGATAATGATCTACACCGAGCATCTGCCAAAGTTTCTGGGTCTAACGCTCTTGATCTATTTGCCGTTCATTATTGCGACCATACTCAGCTCAACCCAGGGACTGTTTTACGCTTTCGATAGTTCGGCTGGAATGGATAATCCTGGAAATGTCGTGTTCGTTGTACTGACGGTGCTAACGAGTTTCATCGCGATTTTCTGCGGTTATATTGCTATCGGAACGATAACCTGGTTGGTCAATCAGATCTATGCGGTCCCGCTTCGGCCCGTTCGGATCAGACCGGCATTGAGAGCAACGGGCAAAGTGTGGAAGGGCTTTCTTGGGACAAACTTACTCTCTACTTTGACGATACTCGTCGGTCTCGCTCTGTGCATCTTACCAGGCATAGTACTTTTTGTTCTTTTACCCCTCGTCGCGCCGGTCGTAATGATGGAGGGACTTCGCGGATTTGCCGCGATGAAGCGTTCAAAGACGCTTGTCTTGCGTTCGCTACGGACAACTTCGGCGGCGGTCGCGATTCTATTTTTCGTGCCGCTGGTCGTTGGAGGTCTTACCGGCGGTATGATCGCCCTGGTCGTTGATAAGGCGTCACAAATCAGCGAAAAGATAGCTGTTTCTTCAAAGGGTGAAAATGGCGAGAAACCATTTGAAGCCCCGATCGCGTCAAAAGAGGTCGAGCCAAGTGTTTCAGATGTAACGATTCAGGTCCAGAATGGCACCGGCCGCGAGATCGTTGTGGACCTTGATAAAAAAGGCGAGAACAAAATGCGACGGGTTGCCCGCGAAAGCTTAACGGCGTTGATAATGCTTCCTTTTCAGATCGTATTTACGTCGCTTTTCGCTATTATTTTTGCATTGTTGTATCTGAAAACCCGACAGGCCGGGGGCGAGAACCTCAAGGATCTTTTTATCCAATTCGAGGAGACCGAACAGCCGAGAAAGAAATGGCAGGAACGGGTACGGGATCGATTGATCCAATCCGGCAGAATTTCGAGTGCAAATAAAACGTGATAAAACTTTCTGGAAATTACCTATTCGTTGCGATCGCACTTTTAAACGCGTCAGTGATCTGTGCGAACGGGCAAGGCTTTTCGAAAGAGATCGAGATACAAAACGGGCAGGTTCTTGAGCTTACTAACCTTTCGGGCATAATTTCGGTTTCCGTTGATCCGCAAAGAGAAAAGGTAGCGTTCATCTTCGCAGATTCGGGCGTTGCGGTCTCAGAAGGCGAGATCAAGATCGAGACTCAAAAAGGCAAGATCCGAATAAGCGTCGTTCCTTCCACGAGATCAAAGCGAATCGATGTCGGTCTAAAACTTCCACCGCGAAGCGCTGTAAATCTAACAACCGGCGATGGCGAAATAAGGTTCAGTGGCGATATTTCGACTGTCAACGCCAGTACCGTAACCGGCACGATCTCGAGCGACGTTCCGACCGTCGATCTGAAATACCAACTAAGTTGGACATCTTCACGCCCGAGGTTCGTCGCCGACTTCAAATTAGAAGACGTTCGCGAACGCTCCGGCGGCAGGTTTGAGATCAAGGGAAATTACAAGTCACCGATCGACGAAACCATAAAACGCTCCGAACAGATCGAAGATGTTCCACCGGCCGAAGGTAATGGCGAAGAGTCGAAAAACAAAGAGAACGACACGTTGATTTCTTTACATTTGACCACCGCACGCGGGATCATTTTGATCAATGTTCCGCCGACCGAAGTCGCCAGCGATCTTCGCGAACGGCCTTTGACTGAAGCTGCGAAAGCGATCGTCAAAAGCGGCGATTCGGTGCTGATGAACGCGATCCGCCGTGCCGCACCGAAGTATTTCGGTGAATACGAACGCACGCTACCGCCGGTCGATCGTCGTCCTGTTTTATCTGAATATGAACGTCCGGGAACGATCGGGACGGCAACTACTCGGACGGCATTGGTGCGGGTCACCGATAACAATAATCGAGCAGTTCCCGGTATGGCCCGCGATGAATTTGAGTTGCTCGAATCGGGCAAGCCGCTTGAGATAATTTCCGTTAAGCCGGTGACTTCGCCTGTGAATCTGGTGCTTTTGCTCGATGTCTCTGGAAGCGTTGATAACTACGTAAATTTCATTCGAAAGGCGGCTCGTAATTTTGTCGAAACGGTCGATGCCAAAGACCGCGTTTCAATGATCATCTTTAACGAAGATGTAAAAGTTCTCTCGGGTTTTTCGACGGACAAAGCGAGCCTTTCCGAAAGTCTCGATACGTTCGATGCCGGGGGAGCGACCGCATATTACGATGCACTCGCATATACTCTCGCTGAAACACTTCGGCCTCTTCGCGGCGAACGCACGGCGATCGTCGTGCTAACCGATGGCGACGATAATCGTTCGTTTCTGGCCTTTTATTCGCTCACCGGTGCGATCGAAGAAAGCGGTGCCTTGATCTATCCGTTGTACGTTCCGACGGGGCTGATCGCGGCATCGGAATCATCCGCCGCGACCGAAAACATTGATCCGCTTCGCAATCGTCACCTGACGCTTACCTCAAAAGCATCAGCCGAAGGCCCAAGACTTGCCAAGCTTTCCGGCGGCGTCTATTACCCGATTTCGCAACTTTCGCAGATCCAAATCGCCTACGAAGACATCGCACGACAACTAAGAACTGCCTACGAAATAAACTATCGTTCCAATTCTGCCAACATAGCTACCGGATCCGACCCACGTCTCCGCGTTCGAACGAAGCGGACTGGCACCTTTGCAACCGTTAGTGAGATTAGAGCCTATTAGTTATAAAAAATCCTTATTTAATTGGTAAAACCAATTCCTGTAAATAGTTAACCTGCAATTAACTTTTGAGATTGCCCTGTGATAATCTTCTTAAATACACGCCAAAATGTGCGGTGATTAAGAATTAATACTGTTCTTGCAATTAACCAGACTCTTATTTTAGTACCATCAACTAACAATATGGCCACCTACACTATTCCTGAAAACATTAAGAACGAAGAACTTAGACGCTGGGTCACCGACATGGCCGAGCTTTGCGAACCAACTGAGGTTTACCTTTGCGACGGCTCGCAGGAAGAATACGAACGGCTCTGCCAGGAGATGGTAGAAGCCGGGACCTTCATTAAACTCAATGCCAAAAAGCGGCCGGATAGCTTTCTTGCTCGCTCGCATCCGTCGGACGTCGCTCGCGTTGAGGACCGGACTTACATTTGCTCGCTTTCAAAAGGCGATGCCGGCCCGACAAACAACTGGATGGCTCCTAAGGAAATGAAGTCGCTTCTAACCCCGAAAATGCGAGGTTCGATGCGTGGCCGAAAGATGTATGTGATCCCGTTCTGTATGGGTCCGATCGGTTCGCCAATATCGCAATTTGGCGTGCAGCTTTCCGATTCTCCTTATGTCGCGGTCAATATGAAGATCATGACGCGAATGGGAACCAAGGCTCTCGAAGCGTTGGGCGACGGCGACTTTGTTCATTGTCTTCACTCGGTTGGAATGCCCTTGGCTGAGGGCCAAGCAGATGTGCCGTGGCCGTGTTCTCCGGATCCGAAAGACAAGTACATTGTTCATTTCCCCGAAGAAAGATCGATCATCTCGTTTGGTTCAGGTTACGGCGGTAATGCACTTTTGGGTAAGAAATGTCTCGCTCTTCGCATTGCTTCAACGCTTGGACGTGAGCAGGGCTGGCTTGCCGAGCACATGCTGATCGTCGGTGTGAAATCGCCCGACGGCCGCAAAGATTACGTTTGTGCGGCGTTTCCGTCGGCTTGTGGCAAGACGAATTTCGCGATGCTTATTCCGCCGAAGGAATTCCGTGAAGAAGGCTGGGAAGTAACTACGGTCGGTGACGATATCGCTTGGATCAAGCCTGACGAAAACGGCAAGCTTCACGCTATCAATCCAGAAGCCGGATTCTTTGGTGTTGCTCCGGGAACGAGTTACGATTCGAATCCGAACGCAATGGAATCGATCAAGGCGAACACTATCTTTACGAACGTCGCGTTGACTGATGACGGCGATGTTTGGTGGGAAGGAATGGATGGCGACGCTCCTGCACACGCTATCGATTGGCAGGGAAACGACTGGACGCCGGCGAACGAAAAGCCTGCCGCACATCCGAACGCACGTTTCACCGCTCCGATAACTCAGTGCCCGGTCGTTGACGAGCATTTCGATAATCCGAAAGGCGTTCCCGTTTCGGCATTCATTTTCGGTGGACGTCGCAATTCGGTCGTGCCGCTCATTCAGCAATCGTTCAACTGGGCGTTCGGCGTTTACATGGCGGCGACAATGGGTAGCGAAATGACCGCAGCCGCTTTTGGCAACATTGGCGAGGTCCGACGCGATCCGTTCGCGATGCTTCCGTTCGCCGGTTACCACATGGGCGACTATTTCGCACACTGGCTCGATTTCGGTCGTCAGATACCGGAACCGCCGCGAATCTTTTCGGTTAATTGGTTTAGTAAGGACGAGAACGGCAAGTTTATGTGGCCTGGATTCGGAGAAAACATGCGAGTTCTCAAATGGGTCGTCGAACGTGCTCGCGGGCGTTCAAAAGGTGTCGAAACACCGCTCGGATGGATGCCGCGTTACGAAGACATGGACTGGCGTGGGCTTGATTTCACACGCGAACAGTTCGAAAAGGTGATGAAGATCGACCGCGATAAATGGATCAAAGAGATCGCCACCCATGATGAACTATTCTTTACGCTTTATGATCGATTGCCCAAGGAAATGACGTTCATTCGTGAACTGCTCGTCTCAAATCTCTGGCGTTCACCTGAACTCGGCCTTGCAGCACCACGGCCCGATGAAGAAGAGATGAAGGCTGTCGCAAAAGGCGAATAGGCTTAGTTCTAACTAACAGAAAAGGTGTTGTTTCCTGTTAGGTTCTGTCACCTTTTCTTTTTACCCAAGTTAGTTTGCTTTAAGATAGTTGGGGATGGCGATCGTTCTATACATCATCGCGTTCGTGCTGGTCGTTGCAACCCTTTTACCGATCGTGAAAGCTGATGCCTGGTGGATTCGCATCTTTGATTTTCCTAGATTACAGATACTTTTCCTCGCCGTTTTGGTGTTCGCGGCCTTTCCGTTTCTTGTTGGATATACCGAATTAATCCAGATCATTTTTCTTGCAGGTCTAACTTTCACCATCGCGTTCCAGGCGTTCATGATGTTTCCCTACACGCCGTTTGCTGCCGTTCAGGTCGAGAAAAGCCGCAAAGCTGACCCGGACCGAATGCTCTCGATCTTGTTTGCGAATGTTCTGATGGAAAACCGGAAGTCGGAGGGGTTGAAGCAGCAGATCGAAGAAACGGATCCCGACATGATCCTTCTCGCCGAACCGGACGATTGGTGGGAGAACGAGATGTCACATCTTGAGGAGTCGCATCCATTTACGGTCAAGTTCGCACAGGATAACACCTACGGGTTGCTTCTCTATTCCCGTCTAAAACTCATCGATGCCGAGATCAAGTTTCTGGTACAGGACGACATTCCATCGTTCCACGGACATGTCGAACTAAGGTCCGGTGAAAGAGTCGCATTCCGCTGCATACATCCTCGGCCGCCTGTGCCGATGGAAGACACGCGTTCGACGCCGCGTGATGCTGAGATCATGATCATCGGCAAAGAGAACCGTGATCTTGATGTGCCGTTCGTGGTTTTCGGCGATCTGAACGATGTCGCTTGGTCGCGAACGAACTACCTTTTCCAGAACTACTCAGGCTTGCTTGATCCGCGTGTCGGCCGTGGGTTTTACCACACGTTTCATGCCGGCATTGCACTGTTGCGGTTTCCGCTTGACCACATATTCCATTCAAATCATTTTCGGCTTGTCGAGTTTCGAAGGCTCGATCATTACGGTTCGGATCACTTTCCGGTGTTCACTAAGCTGAGCCTTGAACCGTCTGCTGTTCATACTCAAGAAGAGCTCGAGCCAACGGCCGAAGAGATAATTGAAGCAGAGGAAAAGATGGCATTTGCCGACGAACCCGCACACATTCGAAACGTGACGACCTGAAGACTCAGGCCAGTATCACTTATAGATATCAATCATGAACTCGCCGTCTTGCGACACTTGACCGCGATACATTCCGTCTGAATTAAAGGGAAGTGTTATGTTGCCTTGGCTTTCGACGGCGATGATGCCGCCTTCGCCTTTGATCTGGGTAAGACGTTCGATGGTCTCGTCTGCTGCGTCTTTCAAATTCAAGCCCTTGTAACGCATTCGTGCCGAAACGTCGTAAGCGGTCGCTCCGAGCATAAAGAACTCTCCGTGGCCCGTGCATGAGACTGCACAGAGCTCATCTGCATACGTTCCCAGCCCGATCAAGGGCGTATCTCCAACGCGTCCGAAGTGCTTGTTGGTCATCCCGCCGGTCGAGGTAGCCGCAGCCAGAAAGCCGTTTGCATCACACGCGACCGCACCGACCGTTCCAAGCGGTTTGGCGTGATCTAATTGGACGCGTCCGGCTACCATCGCCTCTTGCAACTGTAGCCAGCGGTGTTCCGTAAAGAAATATTCATCGGGAGCCGTTTCAGCCCCGATCGATGCGGCGAACTGGTTCGCACCTTCGCCGGCAAGCAGAATGTGTTCGGTACGTTCCATCACCATTCGAGCGAGGCTTATCGGATGCTTTATGTTCTTAACGAAAGCGACCGCACCTGCCTTCAAGTTATGGCCATCCATTATCGCAGCGTCCATTTCGTTCTTGCCTTCTGATGTGAAAACAGAGCCGCGACCGGCATTGAACAGAGGGAAATCTTCGAGTGATTCGACCGCCGCTTCGACCGCATCGAGTGAGGAACCGTTCTTCGACAACACCTCCCAACCAGCTTTCAACGCTGCTTCCAATGCTCCGCGATATTCGCGTTCCAGATCGTCTGTCATCTGCTCACGCAATATCGTGCCCGCTCCGCCATGTACCGCTAACGCCGCTCTTGCCATAGTCCAAATCTACCACACGACCCGAGGCTTTAAACAAACATCTTTAGGTGCTTATAGATGTTTAGATGTTTAGGATGTTTACTCTCAAACAGGTTCAAACATCCTTTCCTGTTTGTTTAGAGTTGAGAGGTCTATTCTCAAACAGGTTCATACACTCCCTAATGTTTGATTCACGTCTTTGAGCCTAGTGGTTCGTTCTCTATGTCGAGGTCTTTAAATATTGTGTGTTGCGTAAATAAAACTATTGACAACCGATGCAACATCGCGGTATTCTTAAACTAGCATGATGTTCAATTCTTTCCTTAGAAGTAAAGATAAGGGAGAGGTGTGTCTATTTCTACGCAATAGAGATTTTTACTCACCGCGATCATCTGGAGTTGAGAATTGAAGATGGACTACGCTATCCGATCTTCTTCTTCTTCTTCGGCTACGCCGCCATGTGTGCGGAAAGGCTCTGCCTTTTTTGTCGTTGCCATAAAAATTATAGGGCTACGCCCTGTCCTTCCTTTCAATTGGAGGCACAGCCTCGAAAGAAAAAATGGAAACTCACCGGAAAGGCAAGCCATTCCGCACAACGGAGGGCACAGCCCTAAGACTGAGCCATTTTCAATTCTCCATTCCGCTCTAAACAAACAGCCAAGGGTGTTTGAAGCTGTTTAGAACCGACTCATCTTAAACAATTCTAAACAGGTAAAGATGTTTGATTAAAACCATCTCGACTAGGACGAGATTCTAATCAAACATTAGGGAATGTGTAATGCTGTCTGGCACCTACGCGTCCAAAACACCTATACGCAGTTCGAACTGTTGAATTGAGAATAAAGTGATCTCGTCTATGGTCAAGATTTTTCAGGAATCAAGAGAGCTTTCCCTCTTTCATTTAAACGGTGGTTCTGTATTTACGGTTTCCACCGACAAAATGACCGCGATCCAATTCGCGGCACCTTATCCGAAAAGGCAATCCCGAAAGGTCGGGAACGCAAAGCTAGGAATCGATACGTCGAAGAGTCCGGCTGCCGAAGTGAGGTTGTTTCGTGAAAAAGCATTTCTTTTCATCCATAATTCTGACCATTCTTGTTAGCGGCCTTTCGTTCGCACAGAACAAGCCGCAGCCGATACTCGTCGCAGAGATCGGTGGCGGCGGACGCGTAAAGGCCGCTTCGCTTCCGCGGATCGACAAGGGAAGTCCGCTTGTCGGACGTGACGAGAACTATTCGCTAGAAAAGCAGACCTTCGAGATATTGAACGCTGAACGAAGTACGCGTGGGCTTGAGCCGCTTGTTTGGGACGAACGTGTCGCACAGGTTGCAAGGCTGCATTCAAGGAACATGGCGGCAGAGAAGTTCTTTAGCCATCGCGGTCCAGATGGTTCAACGGTTGACAACCGTGCAGATCAGTTAGGTCTGAGCACCTGGACGGCAATAGCCGAGAACATAGCTTTCCTAAAAGGCCAGAGCGATCCGGCACAGCTTGCAGTGGAGCGTTGGCTTGCGTCTTCATCGCATCGAAGAAACATATTAGGCGGCGGTTGGGAACGTTCGGCGATCGGAGTGGCGGTCGGGCAAGACGGAGCGTTGTACTTCACTCAAGTCTTTATAACAGGCGTCTAACACTTTTTCTGTTAGTTAGAAGAAAGGGCACGCTAAACCGGCGTGCTTTTTTGTTTGAGCGAATACACGGTATTCTTTGAGCGTGATCCTGCCATCATTCGCCAAGATAAATCTAGGGCTTCGAATACTCGGAAAGCGGCCTGATGGCTATCATGATCTTTGCACGATATTCCAGACCATCTCGCTCCATGACACGTTCACTTTTCGCGAAGCGGATGAGCTTACTCTCTCTACTAACATCAGATATATTCCGGTGGACGAGAGAAATTTGATCGTCAGGGCAGGGCGACGATTGAGGGAGCTTACCGGAGTGAAACGCGGTGCAGCGGTCCATCTTGAAAAGCAAATTCCGTCGCCGGGCGGACTCGGCGGAGGCTCTTCGAATGCGGCGGTCGCTTTGCTCGCGTTCAATAAGCTCTGGAAATTGGGCTTGTCCATCGAGGAACTGCATCGAATTGGTGCAGAGCTTGGTTCGGACGTTCCCTTCTTTCTTTATGGCGGAACCGCCATCGGAACCGGACGGGGAACGGATATCGAACCGGTCGCAGATATTCCGGTCGAAAACATGATCTTGATCGCACCGAATGTACGGGTTTCAACACGCGATGCATTCGCCCGTTTAGGCGTGGAAAGCTTGACATCAGCCGATTCAGCCAGTATTCTTCTCAATTGTCGTTTCGAGGCTGAGCAAGGTGATATTTCGAACCTCTCGCTTAAAAATGACTTTGAGAAGCTAGTGTTTGAGGCTCATCCGGAGATCGGAAGGGCGAAAGCCAAGCTTCTCGAACTAGGAGCAGCAAAGGCCGCGATGAGCGGAAGCGGTTCCAGCGTTTACGGATTTTTTGACAATAAAGAGACACGGCAAACAGCACTGAAAGCCCTTGACGAGGAAGTCAACTGGCGAAGTTTTGCCGTAGCGGCTATTTCGCGGAGTAATTACCGCGAAGCACTTGAACAGGTGTTTTAGCTCGCTTCCGATAAGTTTCTAAGATACGTCTTTGGGGCGTCGCCAAGTGGTAAGGCACCGGGTTTTGGATCCGGCATTCGTAGGTTCGATCCCTTCCGCCCCAGCCACTTCATCTTTATCGGAGCGGGTGATCTGTTTAACGGGTCATCCGTTTTTTATTGTTTGGAGTTCACACTTTAGCGGGCTTCTTTACTTTTGGTTCTGACTCGGCAACAGCCAGCTAAAGCTGGAACTCCGAACTATGAGCGTAACCGGCAACGTCAAAATATTCTCGGGCAATGCCCATCGTGGTTTGGCAGATGAGATCGCGGGGCACCTTTCCGTCGATCTAGGGAAGGCCTCGACCGATCGTTTCTCAGACGGTGAGTTCAATTTCCAGATCGGCGAGAATGTTCGCGGTTCAGATGTGTTTATCGTCCAGCCAACCTGTCCGCCAACTGATCAGAACCTGATGGAACTGTTAATAATGATCGACACGTTCGTCAGGGCTTCAGCAGAAAGAGTTACGGCGGTAATACCATATTTTGGTTACGCACGTTCGGATAAGAAAGATCGTCCGCGTGTGCCTATCGCCGCCAAGCTGGTTGCGAACCTGATCACTAAAGCCGGTGCGGGACGAATATTGACGATCGATCTGCATGCGGCACAGATACAAGGATTCTTTGATATTCCGGTCGATCACCTTTATGCCGCACCGATCGTGGTCGAGTATTTCAAGGCAAATCCGATCGAGAATTTGATCGTGGTCGCACCTGACACAGGCGGAGCCGAACGGGCCCGTGCGTATGCAAAACGGCTCGATGCCGGACTCGCTCTATGCGATAAGCGTCGAGAGCGTGCGAACGAAGCAGATGTGATGAACATTGTTGGTGACGTGAACGGCAAGAACTGCCTGATCGTTGATGACATGTGCGATACCGGCGGAACGATCTGCAAAGTAGCAAAGGCACTGCATGAAGCAGGTGCGAATGAAGTTTATGCGTGTTTTACACATGCAGTTCTATCAGGAAAGGCGGTTGATAATATCACCAATTCGTATCTGAAAAAGGTAATAGTTACGAATACGATCCCGGTCGAACAGAACGGGTTGCCGCTGGTGGAAGGCGGAAAGATCGAGATCTTGAGTGTAGGGAAATTGCTCGCCTCGGCGATCAAATCGATTCACGACGAAACAAGTGTTTCGTCTTTGTTCATATAGATTAACTCGAAATTCACATGCTGGATTTTGAATTTTTAACTAGGTAAAAGTTATGGCTGAAAAAGTTTTAGTAAAAGCACAGAAGAAAGATATCGGCGGAAAGGGTATTAACCGCAGACTCCGCGTAGATGGCCGGATCCCGGTCATTGTTTACGGCGGAGGAACTGAATCCGTTGCCGCGTCGGTAACGCTCAAGGATCTTGCAGCGATCATTCGTTCGGACAGTGGCGTCAACACTGTTTTTTCGCTTGATATCGAAGGCGACGGTGTCCATGACGTCATTTTTCAGGATCGACAGATAGATGCGGTCAAAGGCCGTCTGCTTCATGCCGATCTTCGCCGCTTTGCAAAGGGCGAAAAGATCGAAATGACCGTTCAACTCAATTTTGTTGGTGAACCGGAGGGCGAACTTGAAGACGGAGCAGTCGTCTCGCACACAATGCGTGAGCTGAAAGTAGTTTGTGAACCGAAGAATACACCGGAATCGATCGAAGTCGATATTACGTCGCTTACGGCAGAACACGCGATTCACGTTTCTGATCTTAAGGTTGCCGAAGGCATCGAGATCGTCGAAGCTCCGGATACGGTCGTCGCATCCATCATCGTGGTCAAGGAAGCAGAGCTCGAACCGCAGCTTGAAGATGCTGGCGAGCCGGAAGTTATCGGCGATGAGCAACCGGCCGATGAAGAAGCCGAATAGAACGTTCGTGTTCCCGTTTGAACGGGCTATTTGATAAGAATGGCAACCGAAGATGGAGCCGAAAGCAACTGGTTGATCGTAGGGCTTGGGAATCCAGGCCCGCAATATGAACGAACGCGGCACAATCTGGGATTCATGGTGATAGATCTGATCGCCCGAGAATTTCAGACCCAGATCAAACGGGAAGAATGCCGTTCGCTTATTGGACGAGCTTTTATCGACGGGGAATTGACTGAACTTTCGAAGCCGCAAACGTTTATGAACCTAAGCGGTGATTCGGTCAGTTGCTTGTTGAAAAAGCCCGAAAGAAGCATCCGAAAGTTGCTTGTATTATCAGACGATCTGGCGTTGCCGTTGGGCAAGATACGGATCAGGCCAAAAGGCTCTCACGGCGGCCACAACGGGCTTAGATCGATAATCGACCGAACCGAAACCGATGATTTTGTGAGATTGAGAATTGGAATAACGCCGGAGCATCCGGTTACAAATACGAGTGATTTCGTCCTTCAAAACTTTGCGAAGGCCGAGATGGAAGCTCTGGAAGAGATTTTAAGGACATCTGCCAACGCCGTTAGATCGATCGTCACACATGGCGTCGAGAAAGCGATGGCGGAATTCAATTAAGGAAGAACCTTCTTGCTTCGGCCCAATTTGGCCGAGGCTCGAACGCCAAAAGGAGGAAATGAAATTGGCTAATAGAACTTACGAAGTAATGTATATCGTTGATCCGGAAACTACACCGGATCGGATCGAGAAACTGAATGAAGCGGTTGGGAAACTGATCGAAAAAGAAGGCGGCATTGTCGTTCGCCTTGATGACGTAGGCATTCGAACACTTGCTTATCCAATCAGTAAAAAGACCGAGGGCCACTACGTGCTTTTCGAGATCGAAGGCACCGGCCAAGAGATCGCCGAGCTCGAACGCCGTATGCGCGTTAACGACATGATCATTCGATTTGTCACAGTTCGCGTTGATGAAGATCGAAAGAAAGCGGATAAAATGCGTGACAAACGTGAGAAACGTGCGGCACTGCGTTCCAAGTTTAAGCAGACGGAAGAAGCATCGGCTCCGGAAGAGGAAGCGATCGCGTAAGCGGAGGTATTTATGGCAGAAAAAGAAATAGAAGCACCGGTGGAAAGGGAATTTGGCGATGATAATTTCGGCGATAAAATGCCGCGACGGTTTCAACGCCGGCGTCCGCGACAGGTCGTACCTGATTATGTAGATTGGAAAGATGTCGAATATCTTCGTCAGTTCATTCCGGAACGAGGCAAGATCATGCCTAGACGCATTTCAGGCATTACGGCGAAAGATCAACGCCGAATTGCGGCGGCTATCAAACGAGCTCGCTCGATGGCAATGTTGCCATTCGTCTCGGAATAACGGCGGGGAGGAATTTATCATGGCAAATACAACCATACTTTTAAGAGAAGATATTGAAGCCTTGGGCGGCCGTGGCGAGATCGTTAAGGTCAAAGCGGGTTATGCCCGAAATTACCTGCTGCCGCAGGGACTGGCTTCGCTGGCAACAAAGGGTAATGTTAAGCAGATCGACCAGGAACGTACGGCTCTATTGAAACGAGCTTCGGAAGAGCGTTCGACCGCAGAGGCCCAGAAAGAGCAGATGTCGTCGATCGCTCTGGTTTTCGAACGAAAGGCAGGCGATGGCGGAACACTCTTTGGTTCGGTCACGTCTATGGATATCGCCGAAGCCTTGCAGGCTAAGGGCTATGAGATCGACCGCCGCAAGATCAGCTTGCGTGACCCGATCAAGGAAACCGGGGACTATACTGTTAGAGTCAGGCTTCATCGCGAAGTCACGCTTGAGGTTCCCGTCACTATAGAAGCCGAAGGTGGCGAGGAAGTGAAGGAAAAGACGGACAAAAAAGGCCGTAAGCCAAAGGCAGCGGCCGAAGAATCGGCTCCCGAAACCGCCGTCGATACGGACAAAGAAACAGCCGAATAAGATTTATTCTTTTCGCAAATCGTTGACCGCGTTCGAGATATTCGTACGCGGTCAATTTCTTTTCGAGATCTTCGAAAATCCCAGTAAAAAATCTGCATTTGAACCTTTGTTACCGTCCGCTTTCGAATGTACTATTTGGAATACATTTGCTGTCTTTACTGAGACAAAAATTCACCCATATCCTAGATCCGACTTTCGAAGTTCATCGCCCTTAACGCGGCTATTGAGCAGGTATCATTGATCCTATGGCCGCATACCCAGAAGCAAGACGTGAGCAATTCCTCGAACGGCCGCTGCCCTCAAGCGAAGACAGCGAACGAGCGATACTTGGTGCCATTCTGCTCGATAACACGCTTGTTACTCAGGCTCTTGAACACCTCAAGCCTGAAGATTTCTATTCGCCGCTGCATCGTCGGATCTTCGCGGCCATGATGTCGCTGTTTGAGGCGTCGAAACGGATCGACCCGATACTGATCGCTGAAGAATTAAAGAAAGAAGGCTCGGTCGAAGCGATCGGCGGCGTTGCTACGATCACTAATCTCACCTACGGTCTGCCGCATTTTACAGACGTTTCCGACTATATTGGAGTCGTTAAAGAGAAATCGACGATGCGGGATCTGGTACGTACATGTAACCAGATAACGAGCGAAGCATTAGAGGAAGAGGACGATGCCGCGATAATTCTGGATCGGGCCGAACAGTTGATTTTTTCGATAGCCGAACAAAAGGCACGCGAGGGATTTTCAGCGATCGAACCGATCGCCGAAAACGTCTTCAAAAAGATCGAAGAACTATACCGCCGAGATTCTACCGCACTTACCGGTCTTGCTACTGGCTTTCGAGATCTTGATTCTTTAACATCGGGTTTTCAGCAAGGTGATCTAATAATCATCGCTGCACGCCCATCGATGGGCAAAACTGCCTTGGTACTCAATGTGGCACAGCGAGCCGCTGTTCGTGAACGAGCCGTAGTCGCGTTCTTCTCGCTTGAAATGTCGAAGGAACAGCTTCTGATGCGTATGCTGAGTGCACAGGCATCGATCGACGCGACGAAACTCCGTAACGGCAATCTTTCGCAAAATGACTGGCCGCGTCTTGCTGAAGCGATCGGGGAACTCTCTGATACAAAACTCTTTATTGACGACACGCCGGGCATTTCAGTACTTGAGATGCGGGCAAAGCTAAGGCGACTGGCGGTCGAGCAAAAGAAGCTAGATCTGATCGTGGTCGATTATCTTCAGCTTATGGGCGGTGGCACTCGGCGAAATGAAAATCGACAACAAGAAGTCTCTCAGATCTCACGAGATCTAAAAGCCCTCGCCAAAGAATTTCAAGTTCCGGTGATCGCCCTTTCGCAGCTTTCGCGTGCGCCGGAAGCCCGTAATCCGCCGAAACCGATGATGTCTGATCTGCGTGAATCGGGTTCGATCGAACAGGATGCCGACGTAGTTGCGTTCATTTATCGCGAGGATTATTATTCGAAGAACCCCGACGATCTTCCTGATGAAAAGAAGAATATAGCTGAGTTGATAATTGCCAAGCAGCGTAATGGCCCGACCGATACGATAAAGCTCGCGTTCCTAAAACCTTTCACACGGTTTGAAGACGCTTATTTTGGGTGATGATATGAATGAAGATCCGAGATTTCCGATCGGCAAATTTGATATCGCGATGTTTGCGTCGCGTGCCGAAAACATAAACACGATAGCGAATTTGCCAGCGAATATTACGACTGCTGTCGATAGCCTTAGCGATGGCCAGCTCGACACGCCGTATCGCGATGGCGGATGGACCTTGCGGAAGACCGTTCATCACATCGCGGACAGCCATATCAATTCTTTTTGCCGATTCAAACTGGCATTGACTGAGGATTCGCCGACCATCCGGCCATATCACGAGGACAAGTGGGCCGAACTTTCCGACAGCGATTTGCCGGTGGATTTATCGCTGGCCATCATCGATGGTGTTCACACGCGTTGGGCCGAACTTCTTCGAAATATGTCAGACGCAGATTATCAGCGTGAATTCGTCCACCCTGAGACGGGGAGATGGACGCTTGAAAAAGTACTCTCGTTGTACGCCTGGCACTCGCGCCACCACACAGCTCATATCACCGGAACCCGCACACGAAATGGATGGTAATTCGAAACGACAATTGAGATCGGATCGTTGACGGTCTTTCACTAAATTCTTCGATATCCGTTTAAAAATGAACGCTTCCGTTAAGCCTGAACGCCTTGTCTCTTTAGACGTATTCCGCGGAATGACGATCGCCGGAATGGTTCTCGTCAATAATCCGGGAACTTGGGTTTCGATCTACGGTCCGCTCAAACACGCCGAATGGCACGGTATCACTCCAACCGATTACGTTTTCCCGTTTTTCTTATTCATTGTCGGCGTCGCGATACCGATGGCTTTGAGCAAACGCGTTTCGGAAGGCGTCGGCCGAGACGTCTATTGGAAGATCATTACACGCACAGCAAAGATCTTCTCGCTCGGCCTGCTGATGTCGATGATCCCATTCTTCGTATTCGGTGAAACGGGTTTGCCGCAAATATTGAAGCTGACGATAATGCTCGGTTTTTCGGCGGCACTATTTCTATATCTTGCAGACAAGAAAAAGAGCGCAGCGATCGTCACCGGAATTTCCGCACTTGTTGTTTTGATATTTTGGATCGCCGGAACCGAGTTCGTCTGGTACAACTTCTCGACGATGCGAATTCCCGGCGTGTTGCAACGTATCGCGGTTTGCTACCTGTTCGTCTCGTTCATTTACCTGCACACAAGTTGGAAACAACAAACGCTTATTGGTATTGCTCTGCTGCTCATTTACTGGCTGCTAATGACCGTCGTGCCGGTTCCGGGTTGTGAGGTTTCATCCATCGATAGCAAGGCGTGCAACCCGGCGGCGTTCCTTGATCGTGTAATTCTCGGTGTTGATCACATGTGGCGCGGCGGGAAAGTATTCGACCCCGAAGGAATTCTTTCAACCATTCCCGCGATCGTCACAACGATTTCAGGCGTATTGACAGGAACCTGGCTGAGCAGGTCGGAACCGTCTGCGTCAGCAGGTGGCATACTCTTAACTCAAGGTCCGTCACTTGCTAACGCAAATGGTTCTTCCGTCAACAAGGCTGTCGGATTATTTTTCGCGGGAACGATTCTTCTAGCCGTTGGCTGGACGTGGAGCCTCGTGTTTCCGCTAAATAAATCCCTCTGGACAAGTTCCTACGTCGTTTATACAACGAGTCTGGCGTTACTCACCTTAGCATCTTGTTATTTTCTGATCGATATAAAGGGATACAAGAGGTGGGCAAAACCGTTCGTTGTTTTTGGCGTAAACGCTCTTGCCTTGTTCGTTTTTTCAGGAATAATGGCGAGAATGCTCGGAGTTGTAAAAGTGGCTGGAAGTGACGGTCAAGAGATATCTCTCCAGCAATGGCTATTCCAAACTTTTTTTCTCTCGTGGGCCGAACCGATAAACGCATCGCTCGCATATGCATTATCGTTCATTCTCTTCTGGCTCTTCCTGATGTGGCTGCTATACCGCCGCCGCATGTACATTAAAGTCTAGAAACCGATAAAATTCGACAGAATCTTCATGGTGACTTTTCGAGGTTTGCATTGATCGTTATGTTTCCGCCGGCGGTTAGAGCTATTTTCCTTTCCCATAAAGCGTACCCCGATTTGGCGATCGAGATCGAATAGTCGCCGGATTTCAAACTAAGCGTCGAGGGCGTACTTCCGACGAATTTACCGTCCACCGTTATCTCAGCGCCTTCGGGATCTGATGTAACCGCAATGCTTGAAAGATCTGCGTTAATGGGTGCTTCGTCCGGGTTGGATGAGCTTTGTGTAGAAGCTTCAAACTTGCTTCGATCGAGTGAAGCATCACCATTTACGTAGGCCGCAACTTCCGTCCCTTTCGGTAATTTTGTGTCCTTCCCTTTCATAAAGAGAAAAAAAGGAGCAGCCGGGAAAAACAGGATGCTGGAAGCAACAATTGCACCGGTCATTGCGCCCGTCGATCCTTTTCCCGATGTTTCTTTTACTGCGCGTAAAGCGATCTTTTCGCCGGTAACGGTACGGGCAAAATCGATGGTTATGTCTAGCTTGCCCGCTTTTCCCATTCTTCCTTTAGGTTTCGCTCTCGTTACCGTGCCGATCGCAATTCCGCCTCGCGGAATAATAACAAGTTCGTCGATCTTGATATCTTCTAAAACTTCAAAATCGACAGTCTCACCGGTTTTGGCGTCAGCGGAGGACAGATTCCGAGCCAGCCGAAGCTTGATCGGAGTTCCATCCTGTAAGCCGAAAGCGATGGGTGATGCCACAATTTGCGTCGTAGACGTTGTCTGCGCATGACTCTGATCGCCGAGCGGTATGGCCGTAAAGAACAACGAAAATAAAATCAGTCGCGTGAGAAACTTCATACAAAAACCTCTTTATTTGTCGATCGATTCGATAGGTTAAACAACCGAGTGAACGCTATCATTTAACTTCAATCCTAAGTTTTTGGCAATCTGGAATACTAGAATAGTTAAGACGTAAAATACGACGAGACAGGCTAACCGATACTATGGGTATTGCTTCGGATTCATTATCGTGTCGAATGTGCTGCGTAAAACGATCCGATGTTGATTGAGCTGGTGCAAGAGCTCCTCGGGCGATGTTAGTTCCATTCGTTCTGCAATTTTGTCTAGCGCTTGTTTGTTTGCAATTGGTAGTTTCGTTGTTCTGCCGACGGTAAGCCGCAAATTATGATCGAGAGCAGAAACGAACCGGTAGGCATCAAGCAGTCGTTCGCATAATTTTGACGAAAGTGAGCCCGCATCGTGCAATCGTTTCATCGTCACCTCAGACGAGCGAGAACCTTCTTCATCGGTCAAGCCATCGCGAAGCTGTAAAAATCGGATCGCGAAATAGATATCGAGCATACCGCCTTCGCCGTATTTGATATCGATGTCACGGCTCCGGCGAACGTCGGATCGATTCTTTTCGAGACTGATCCTAATTCGACGCGTTTCCGCGGCAAGTTCGGCCAAAGGTATCTGCTTTGCCTTTTGGTGAATAATGACGCGGATCTCGGATTCGACCGACTGCGCAAACTCAATGTCACCGCCGACTCCACGTAATTTTACAAATGCCAGCAATTCCCAAATGGCCGCTTGCTCGGTCATATATTTTGCAAACGCCGAACGTGAGATCGCCAGCGGCCCGTCTTTGCCGTGCGGCCGAAGGCGAAGATCGACGCGATAAAGCGAGCCTTCGCGCGTCATCGCAGACAACGAATTAACGAAGATCTCGACCGCTTTCGGGGCGATCTCAGCGACGTTAGCCGGTGCCGATTCATCGTCATAAATAACGACCAGATCAAGGTCCGAATCATAATCGATCCCCGCACCGCCGAGTTTGCCGAGACCCATGATGCCGAGCTTTATCGCTTTGTCCTGACCGTACTTTGCCGCGATCTTATCGTTCGTGATCAGCATCGCAGCCGCAATGCTTGCCTCCGCGAGCTGGGTCTGCAGATCTTTTGCCGCTTTCAATGATATCAATTGGAGTGCATCGAAGGCGATGATCTCGGCGAGATACTGATGCCAAGTTCGTCGGAGAATGCCAAGACGGGAACGAAAATCATCATTTTCACGAACCGCGTTCTGTAAGTCATCGAGATAATTGTATGCCGGGAATTTGGTAATGCTTTTCGGGATGACCTTTATGAGCTTCGGATCGGCGGCCAACAATTCGCCAAAGCGTGGCGATATCCTTAGAACTTCTTCGGCGAAAAGGTTTGGGCCGCTCAGTGCAATCAGATCCTCACGCACAGGATTCGTGTTCATCGCTGCATCAGGCAGGACGGAAAGAGGCTGGTTTGGTTTCGCGTTCTCGATCGATGCATCAGAGAATAGGCGGCAAAACACGGAATGTACATTCTCCATCTGCGCAGTTAACGCCTGATCGAAATCGTCGATATCATCGAACAGCATTCGCTTTGCCACCGTTACACGTCCGAAGCCATCGTTCGGAACGGTATGTGTTTGTAGGCCATTTTCCATCTGAATTATATGCTCCAGATGGCGAAGAAATGCATAGCCGTCGGCAAGTTGAGTGAGTTCGAGATCGGTAAGTAATTTGCGGTCAGCAAGACGGGAAAGGCTTACGAGAGTGTGCGGAACACGGAGCCATTTGTCGCGGCCGCCGTAAGCAAGCTGAAGGGCCTGAGCGATGAATTCGATCTCGCGAATACCGCCGCGACCGAGTTTTACATTCGTTCCCTTCGCAGTGATGTTCTCAAGATCTATCTTTTGTTTTGAATCGCGAACGTTGCGGAGAGCTTGTACGACCGATGCATCTTCCGGGAAAACGCAATTTTCGATAGCAGCAAAAAATTTCCTAAAAAGGGAGTTCTGCCCCGCGCTTGACCTCGAACGGATAAGAACTTGCCTTTCCCACGCTGCCGCCTCTGTCAAGTAATAACGTTCTGTATCAGCTTCCGAAAGTGCAAGCGGCCCGACGCGGCCATGCGGACGCAATCGGAGATCGACGCGGTATGCCGCACCTTCCCCGGTCTGATGTCCTGTAAGCTTTGTGATCAGCTCGGCTAGTTTAATAAAATATTCACGGTTAGTGATCGGTTCACGAGAGCCGATCCCTGCGGTCTTTCCATCTTCGGAATAAATAAACATCAGATCGATGTCAGACGAATAGTTGAGTTCTTTTGAACCAAGCTTTCCAAGTGAGACGATGCAGATCTCAGCAGAAAGCGTACGGTCTTTCTCATCCATCGCCAGCGGCGGCCCGAAACGATTGTCGAGCTCCTGACGAGCCAGCCGTAAGGCGTGTTCGAGAATGGCATCAGCGAGGTTCGATATTTCCTCGGTGATCTCGGCTATCGTCGAAAGTCCGCGAATGTCGCGTAAATAGATCCGAAGGAGTTCGCGACGCCGGAATCGTGAGAGTAATGTATGCGGATCGATCTGTGAATTCGTTAGCGAGAAACGGGCCAGCGATTCAAGCAGCTCGTCCTTGTTTCGAACAACAGAATCGCCGCGTTTGCGCTGAAGCCAGAAAACGTAATCCGGATGCTGAAGCATCGTATTGGCAAGGAGAGGACTATAAGCTACTAAGGTTGCAACATCGGAAACCAATCCAAAATTCTTTTCAAGTTTTCGGATCTGCGACGGATGTTTTTCGGCAAAACTTGCAAAGAATCGGCCGACCGAATCAGGATCAGGAAGATCTTTTATCAATTCTTCGACGCTCATCATTTTTTGAAACGCCTCGGATCGATGCCCGCATTCTTTATCTTGTAGGCAATTATGCGTTCGGTCGAACCAAGCATTCGTGCGGCTTTTGCAATGCTGCCCTTATTTGATTTCAGGGCATCAAGAATGAGATCGCTTTCAAATGCCGCGACCGCCGATTCTAAAGTGAGATCGGTAACCGTTCCCGTAGTTTCTGCGGTTTGAAGCGTCGGCGGGAGATGATGGCCGTGGATCACATTCGCATCGCAGACCAGTACGGCGCGTTCGATCGCGTTTTCGAGCTCCCGGACGTTGCCGGGAAAGTGGTAGCTCATCAGCATGTCGATCGCGGGAGTCGAAATGCGGCGGATACGTTTGCTGTGTTCCGTCTCATACTTCTCAAGGAAATGTTCAGCAAGTAACAGAATATCTGACTTTCGCTCTCTCAGCGGTGGTAGAAAGATGCTGAAGACGTTTAGACGATAGTAAAGATCTTCTCGGAACTCTCCTTTTGCAATTGCCTCTTCGAGATTCTTATTAGTTGCGGTGATCAGGCGAATATTCGTCTTGATCGTTTCGGTGCCGCCGACGCGTTCAAACTCGCGCTCCTGTAGCACACGGAGCAGTTTTATTTGTGTCTGCAGCGGGAGGTCGCCGATCTCGTCCAAGAACAGCGTTCCGCCGTCAGCCATTTCGAAGCGGCCTTTCTTGAAACGCTCGGCGCCTGTGAACGCACCCTTTTCGTGGCCGAAAAGTTCGGATTCGATAAGCGAATCGGGAAGTGCGGCGCAGTTTACTTTGATCAGCGGACGCTTACTTCGAAGGCTGTTGTAATGAACGGCGCTCGCGATCATCTCCTTGCCGGTTCCGCTTTCGCCTCTGAGCAGCACCGTTGCGTTCGACCGTGCGACTTGTGTTACCTGTTCATAAACCTGCTTTATCGCGTTGGAATTGCCAACGATATGCGAGAAGTCATATTTCTCTTTCAGCTCGTGCTTGAGCAGAGCATTCTCGTCGCGGAGCTTCTGCCGCTCCCCGCGGACGGCAAATTCGACGCGGAGAGCCTGTGCGATCATCGACGCGAGCAGCTCAAGCAACCGCGTGTGTTCAGCGTCCGGCGGAATGCACCACGCCAGCACGCCAAATCTGACATCCCCAATGCTGACAGCAACGGTGTCGACGGCGAGCGACATTTCGTTCTCAAAGACTTGTGCAAGTTCGGCGTCGTCCGCAACGTTTTTGATGCGCACAGCACGCCCGCCATCGAACACCGCTCGCAAGCTCGAGCGGTCGGCACGTGAATCCAGCTTCCGGAATTCGCTCGGCGTGAGGCCGGCTGCTTCAGCTATGGAAAGATGTTCACCGCCCGCGTCCTGCAGCACAAGAAATACTTTCTCTATGCCAAGAGCGGTGCTCACGGTTTCCAGCACGCGCCTTATTCCGAGCCGCACATCCTTCGCGGCGGACAGCAAGCTATTCACGTCAGCAATAAGCCCGATCGGGTCGATTTGCGGAGACTGAGCGTTCATCTGGACGAAAGGGAAATGATAGCAGAATTCGGGTTTCGCGGCTTGCCGCCCGCGGTTCAGATAGCTCTTCAGCGGCTTGCCGCTATGTTGTGCGGCGAAGCTTGCTTCGCCGTCTCGGTAATAAGATATTGCGGCTTGCCGCCAATAGGCTGATCGCGGGCAAGCCCGGGAATTATCTGGTTGACGGAAAAGTAAACTTTTCCGCACAACATGGCAGCAAGCTGCACGTGCGATAGAATGTGGTTATGAGCGAACGCGTCGAGATCGTAGTGGGAGCGGCCGGGTTTAAGCAGCGGCTTGACGAATTTCTGTTCGGCCACTTCGGCGAGCTTAGCAAGATGTATCTTCGCGAGATCGTAAAGGACGAGAAGTGCGAGGTCAACGGTCGAGCGGAAAACGTTGGCCATCGCCTGCGGGAGAATGATTTCATAGAGATAGAGCTTGATCTTGCCCGGCAAACATCGATGCGGCCGGAGGCGATGGAGCTCGACATCGTCTTTGAGGACGCGGACCTGATCGTTGTTAACAAAGCCGCGGGCGTGCTCGTCCATCCGACGAACTATGACCGGAGCGGGACGCTCCTGAATGGTCTTAGCTTCTACCTGAACAATGGCAGAAACACGAGCGGTAGCGAGTGTGCCCCCGACACCGTGAGCGGCACACTCGCTACCAGTCGTGTTTCCGCCATCCGCCCTGGATTGATCCATCGGCTTGATCGCCAGACTTCGGGGCTTATCGTGATCGCGAAGAATCAGCGTTCGCACAAGAGGATGACGAAGAACTTCCAGCAGCGGTATGTGCAGAAGTGGTATCTTGCGCTGGTCGATGGCGTGGTCCCTGATGACGAGGGCACGATCTCCGCGTCGATCGGCCGCTACGGCGACCTAAAACATTGGGATGTGATGGAAGGAGCAAAGCCGTCTGAGACGCATTTCCGGGTGCTGAGGCGTGATGCCGACAAGACGTTATTAAAACTCCAGCCCGTGACCGGCCGCACCAATCAGTTGCGAATACATTGTGCTCACATCGAGCATCCGATCGTCGGCGATGTTGATCGCGGCGGCAGCGAGCACGACCGCCTGTGTCTCCATGCGTGGAAACTCTCGTTCCGTCACCCATCAACCCACGAGCAGCTAGACCTTACCTGCGAGCCGGCGGACGCATTCGGTCACGCGTTGCATGCCGCTCCTTAGGTTTTCACGTGCTCCATCAGCCATAAAACGCGCCACTGGAACATTAACGCTGTACCGAACAACAGTGCCCCTACTATCAGTAAAAAAAGTAGCGGTCCAAATCTCTTTCCGCGTGGCGAACTAAACGGGATGACCGACCATACTACCGGCAACACGGCGGCTATCGGCGCGATGATCATTGCGGCTATCGAGAAATTGAGTGCAGATCGTCCGTATCCAGAATAATTCGCGCCTTCGGCCGGATCGAATACCACTGTCACATGCGACATTCCGTACCAGAGCAACGCGGCGGGCAACAAGCTTAATATCCCAAATAGAAGATATGAAAGTCCAAGGGGTGACGCTTTCGCGTTGTCGGTAGATAGACGGACAAGAGCGATAATAGCCCCAATACTGACAATAAAGACAGCAAAATAAAGTGATCCCAGCGTAATCCAGATTGTTCCAACAAGCTCATTAGCAAGCGATCCCATTCCCTCGCCACGCCTAGCAAGTCGATCGCTCAGATGTACGTAAAGATACCAAGCTGCGGCACCCGCGCCCAATGCCGCCGTTGCAAAGCCAAGAAACGGGACCAACCGTTCAATGATCGACACTCTAACTTTTTCGAAGCTTTCCATCAAAAGAACCCTCCAATTGCTGTTGACCGAATTTCAATTGGATTTTTGCTTTCACGACGCCATGTTGATACGCCAGAGTTCGGCCACGCGAAGCTGAAAGATCACGGCAACCGCAACGATCACGATCTCCATCACGACCAGTGCGATCAGCGGCCCGAATCTTCTGCCGGGCCTCGCCTTGAATGGGATCACCGCCCACGCCAGCAGCACGAAAAGCACGACCGGCATTGCGATAACCGCGGCCCACGAACGTTCGGCTACTGTTGCGCCGAGCTCGCCAAGGCCGTAAGTGGAGGTTCCGTTCAATACGTCGATAATTATGCTCCCGGCGTTCCAAACCAGTCCCACGGGAACGAGACTCAACGCTGCGAGAACGATGTATGAAACGCCCGACGGCGATGATGT
>JBGTKQ010000061.1:0-5703 GCA_041744555.1 Pyrinomonadaceae bacterium | reverse complement strand
CGAAGAAACAAACGTGTTCGCATCTCCCAACGGACAACGTTGCACCATTGGTTTATAAGCAGCGGCAGATCGCGCCACGATTGTATCCAGTTCTTATACGTGTTCCAAATGATCGCCTCGGAAGTCGGACGGATGATCAGTTCCTCTTCGAGCTTCGCGTTCGGATCGACGATCAAACCTTTGCCGTCCGGATTTGCCTTCAGGCGATAGTGCGTGACGACCGCACATTCTTTTGCGAAACCTTCGGCATGCTCCTCTTCTTTTTCAAGGAACGATTTCGGCACGAAAAGCGGGAAGTACGCGTTCTGATGCCCGGTCGCTTTGAACATATCGTCCAGAGCCCGCTGCATCTTTTCCCAGATCGCAAAACCGTAAGGCTTGATCACCATACAGCCGCGAACGGCGGAATTCTCGGCCAGATCGGCACGTTTAACAATTTCGTTGTACCACTCGGAATAATTCTCCGAACGCTTTGGAAGGGCTTTTGACATATATCTACTACCACAGAGTGCAAAGAGAGCACGGTGTAAAAGAACCTATGATAATTTATACGTCGGTCCATGACAATCCACATACGAAAAAGCGGCCGCAAGATCTACTCTGTGTTCTCTGTGGTCTCTGTGGTAATATCGGCTTTTTATGAGCGAACTAAACCTGAACTTTCAGGACACTGCTATTGCCTTTGCCGATAAGTCCGATCCGGAACTAAAAGAAAAGTACCGAATGTTCAAACTGATGAACTCGCCGACGCTGAACAGCATCGGGACGGGAATGGCGAAATTTGCCCTTTCGCTCGGTCTTCCGGTCGAGGGTCTGATCAAGAACACTGTCTTCGAACAGTTTTGCGGAGGCGAGACGATCGAGGAATGCGGTAAGACGATCGAGAAATTGGGGAGATCACATATTGGTACGATCCTTGATTATTCGATCGAAGGGAAAACGACCGAAGCGGAGTTTGACGCTACGAAAGACGAGATAATTCGGACGATCGAACGTGCAAAAGGCGATGACAGAATACCGTTCGCGGTCTTTAAGGTGTCAGGTATTGCTCCGCTTGGAACGCTCGAGAAGATGAGCTCGAAACGAGCCCTCGATGCGAAAGGGCAATCGAAGTGCGAACACATTCATGGCCGCGTCGAGGAAATTTGTTCGTATGCGGCGAAGATCGGGCAGGCCGTTTTTATCGATGCGGAAGAATCGTGGATACAGGACGCGATCGACCGGCTCGCTCTGGAAATGATGGAGAAATATAATCGCGGCCGTGCGATCGTTTACAACACGATCCAGATGTATCGCATAGACCGGCTGCAGTTTCTTCGTGAGTCGCGGCGGCGGGCAAGCAAAGATGGATATATTCTAGGCGTTAAGATCGTTCGCGGCGCGTACATTGAAAAGGAAAGACAGCGTGCGGCGGAAAAGGGCTACGAATCGCCGATCCAGCCGGATAAGGATTCTACCGATGCCGATTACGATTCGGCCGTTGATTATTGTTTGAAGCATCTCGATGAAGTTTCATTCGTCGCCGGAACGCACAACGAAAAGAGCACGCGAGTTTTGGCTGAAAAGATGCACGAAGCCGCAATAATCTCCGATCATCCGCACATCTATTTCTCTCAGTTATTTGGGATGAGCGACAATCTCTCGTATCCGCTCGCGAAATTCGGTTACAACGTCTCGAAGTATCTTCCGTATGGACCGGTGAAAGATACTATCCCTTATTTGATCAGACGGGCCGATGAAAATAGCGCGGTGGCCGGCCAGGTCAGTAGGGAATTAGACCTTATAAAGAAGGAACTTAGCCGTCGTGGATTAACGTAGGCCCATTAATAAGCGGATCGAGCGATCCGCTACTTCACGATCAGACCCTGTCTGCCAGTTCTTCAAGCCCGCAACTTCTTCTTCCAATAACGGAGAATTAATAAGCTTTGCTACTTGTGTACTCAGAAACGCTCGGTCTGTGATGGCAACATGTGAGATCGCGACCGGAAGTTTATCAGGAACTGTAGCCGCACTTTCAGCTTGTTCGATATCCGGATAAAGGTCACTATATGCTCGGATATGCCAGACCGTATCATCCGGAATTCCTTCAACATCCAACAGCCGCAAAAGAGCGTAACCGCTTTCGATCTGGAAGATCAAAAAATCACCCGGAAGGAAATTACTAAGATTTGGCATATTAAGAGAATAAGCAAGACAGTCAAGGAAAATCAAATTCGCTGATCTTTGACCACTTGGAAGCTTTACAGGCAAACTTTATAATCTGATTATGGAAAACGCGTTCAACTCCTTGCACTTCGTCCATTATATGCCGATACTCACCACCCTATTTTCGGCCTTCTTTCTCATTCACATCGGTAGGAGATATTTAGGTCGCGGCGGCACTCATTTACTTTGGTGGGCCGTCGGCGTTTGCACTTACGGGCTTGGGACGCTGCTGGAATCGATCATCACTTTAGCGGGCAATACGCCAACGTTGAACAAAATGTGGTATGTCGCCGGCGCAATTCTTGGCGGATATCCGCTGGCGCAGGGTTCCGTATTTTTACATTTCAAAAGACGAACGGCATTGATCTTGACAGCAATTTCGCTACCGTTCATTATCATCGCGAGCATTCTGGTTTTGTCGTCACCAACGAATATTACTCTGCTTGAAACTTTTCGGCCCGGCGGTGCTTCGCTTGAGTGGCAATGGGTTCGAATCTTGACACCATTTATAAATAGTTACGCTGCGATCTTCCTGATCGGTTCGGCCGCATACAGCGCGATCCGGTTTTCAAAAGTAGAGAATGGATTTAATCGCGCATTCGGAAATACGTTTATTACGATCGGAGCGATCCTGCCGGGGATCGGCGGCGGCATGGCAAAGGCGGGAATGGTAGAGGCACTTTACGTCGGCGAATTTGTCGGAATTATTCTTATCTTCTTTGGCTACATCGTATGCTTGCGAGACGGGCGGAAGGCCAGCGAAGACGTTGAACTTCGTTCGGTCGATCAGAAAACGATAGTAGCTAGTTGAGGAATGACCGAAGAAGAGCAAATTGCGGTAACAGTTTTTGAATGAGACAATTTATCAACGGAAAGTTTATTATATGGGAAATATCAAACAATCAGTTATCATCAGTGCGGCACGAACGCCGACCGGAAAATTTCAGGGAGCGTTGAAGGGCTTTTCTGCTCCGGAGCTCGGCGCGATCGCGATCAAAGAAGCTGTAAAGCGCGCAGGGATCGATCCGGCTGAAGTTGATGAAGTCATCATGGGCTGCGTAGTCCAAGCAGGAATCGGGCAAGCTCCTGCCCGGCAAGCGGCTTTGAAAGCCGGACTGCCGCCGGAAGTCTCTGCACTCACCATAAATATGGTTTGCGGCTCGGGGCTAAGAGCGGTTGCTCTCGCGGGGCAATCTATTCAATTGGGAGACTCGGATTTCGTTGTTGCCGGCGGAATGGAATCAATGTCGAACATTCCGTACGCTTTGCAAACCGCTCGCGATGGTTTCCGAATGGGAAATCAAACCGCGACGGACCTGATGATCCACGATGGTCTTTGGTGTCCATTTGAAAACTGGCATATGGGCAATACGGGTGAAGTAGTTGCGGAAAAGCATCAGATCACGCGCGAAACGCAGGACGATTACGCCTATAACTCTCACCGAAAGGCGGCTGAAGCACAAGCTGCTGGTAGATTTAGCGATGAAATAGTTTCAATTGAAATACCACAGAAGAAAGGCGATACAATCATTCTTGATTACGATGAACCGGTAAGGCCTGAAACGACGATCGATGCTCTTGCGAAATTGAGACCGGCCTTTAAGAAAGATGGTGGAACTGTAACAGCCGGAAATGCACCCGGAGTGAATGATGGTGCGTCTGCGCTCGTTGTTACCTCAAGAGAAAATGCGGCTGAACTCGGCATCGAACCCCTTGCCCGCATTGTTTCGTATGCTGTTTCAGGCATCGAACCAAAGTTGATAATGCTCGCGCCGGTAGAGGGCGTTCGGCGAGCCGTTGCGAAGGCCGGATGGTCGCTCGAGGACGTAGAGCTTTTTGAACTTAATGAAGCTTTCTCCGTCCAGGCTCTTGGGGTTATGAAGGAGCTTGGGATCGACCCCGAAAAGGTTAACGTAAACGGCGGAGCGGTTGCAATGGGTCACGCTATCGGCAATTCCGGAAGCCGTGTTTTGACTACGCTCCTTTACGAAATGAAGCGACGCGGCGTGAAACGCGGGGTTGCGGGTCTGTGCCTTGGCGGGGGAAACTCAGTGGCAATGGCGGTAGAAAGGGACTAAGCGGACATACTTTTCGTGTTATCCTCATTGGACGAGTCGGCAAAACTTCATTGTGTGGCTCGTCCTTTCATTTGGAGCGGTCTTGATCTTATGACAGCACGCGAACATACAAATCTACTTAGCATCTTTGCATGGGTCTATGCGGCAGTTCAATCCATTTTCGTTTGCATTTACTTGCTCCTAATTCTCATTTATGGCGGTCTCGGAATCGCAATGGCTTTGGATGCGAAAGGGAATGATGCCGCTGGGTTGATAATTTTCGGCCTTTTTGTTCTCTTTTTTGGGTTGATCGCGATCCTGGGTATAATTTGCGTGATCTCCAATATTTGGTTAGGTAAACGCCTTCGAAGCTCGAGACCGCCAACACAGCTATCAATGATCGTAACCGCAATTGTGAATTGCATAAGTTGGGCGTGCGGGGGCATATTGCTCATGCCGTTCGGAATCGGGTTGGGAGTTTATGCGATCTGGTTTTCACAATGGGATGCCGGAAAAGCGTTTCTCCAAGGTCGTGAGTTTCAGCCAAACTATGCGTTTCCGCCGAATCCACAATATTATCCGGTGAATCAAACAAATGCGATAACGTCCGGCGACCCGCATCGATGGAAGTAAGTTTGTGTCTCATTCTGTAGGATCTAGTTGGCGGTCATTCAAATGGCTGCCATTTTTGTTTTGATTCATAGAATTCGATATGCTTTTCATAGAACTAATTTTTAGGACATTAAAAGGAAATTTATCAAATGAGTCAGATCATCGGAGTTATCGGTGCAGGAACAATGGGCAACGGAATTGCCCAAACAGCGGCGAATGCAGGGTTTGACGTAATTATTTGCGACGTCAAACCCGAATTCGTCGAGCGTGGGATCGCTAACATTTCCAAAAGCCTCGAGCGTTTTGTCAAGAAAGAGACGATGACCGAGGATCAAAAGGCCGAAACTTTAAAGCGGATCCGTTCATCTAGCGACCTTAACGATCTGAAAAATTGCTCACTCGTGGTTGAGGCTGCAACAGAGAATTTTGATATCAAGAAGCAGATCTTTGAGCAATTGGACTCGATCTGTACGCCGGATGCGATACTTTCATCTAACACTTCATCGATCTCGATCACGAAGATCGCGGCGGTTACGAAAAGACCGGATAAGGTGATCGGAATGCACTTCTTCAATCCGGTTCCCTTGATGAAACTTGTTGAAGTAATTCGCGGAATCGCGACGTCGGACGAAACTTATGCGACTGTAAAGGAGGTATCGAAGAATCTCGGAAAAGTGCCGGTCGAATGCAACGATTCACCTGGATTTGTTTCAAACCGAGTGTTGATGCCGATGATCAATGAGGCGGTCTTTGCACTTCACGAAGGCGTCGCGACCAAAGAATCGATCGACGAGATAATGAAACTCGGAATGAATCATCCGATGGGACC
>JBGTKQ010000060.1:0-14500 GCA_041744555.1 Pyrinomonadaceae bacterium | reverse complement strand
GTGTCCGCAGGGTTGATATTTGGAAGGGTTTTGCCCGAAGCGGAATCGATCCACTCGCCGCCAATAAAACTTCGATAGATTGTCATAACTTTGCGTGCTAATCTTATACAAATCAATGGCCGAAGGCAACGAAAACATCCGTAAATTGCTGGAACAACGCGTGTTAGAATACGGCGATAAAGCTTTTCTATTTTCGGCAGCGGACAGCCGCGAATGGACATATTTCGAATTCGACAGGGCGGTCAACCGAACGGCCAATTTGCTCGTGTGGCACGGCATCGGCAAAGGCGATGTTGTTAGTTTGTTAATACCAAACTCGGCTGAATACATCATCGCTTATTTCGCCTGTTGGAAGATCGGAGCGATCGCCGGTCCGATCAATTCGCTTCTCAAACCCGAAGAGATCAATTGGGTTCTTGAAAACTCTGGGTCCAAAATGATGCTGATTAGCTGTGGAACAAGTGTTCCGCCCGATCTGGCCCAAAACGTTGTCTGCTTCGACGATGTGTCAGCAGCCGATACCTTCCCCGAGACGCTTGATGATATCGATCTCCAGCCCGGCGACGAGGCCATCATCATCTACACTTCCGGCACGACCGGCAAGCCGAAAGGCTGTTTGCTGACGCATGAAAATTTGATTGCGAATGCTCGGCAGATCGCCGAGTGGATGAGCTTCGGTCCAAACGACCGGCTCCTTACTGTGATGCCCCTTTTTCACATGAATGCAGTTTCCGTAACTACCATGTCGGCTTTATTTGCGGGTGGTTCGACCGTTGTTGTACCGAAGTTCTCGGCATCACGGTTCTGGGAGACAATTGAGAAATACAAGATAACTTCATTTGGTTCGGTTGCTACGATGCTTTCGATGCTTCTTAATAGTCCAAGGCCCCAAGTCGCAAGTCCCGAATCCCAAAGCCTTCGTTTCGCAATGTGCGGTTCGGCTCCGGTTCCGGCCGAGGTGCTGCGAAAGTTTGAAGAAACCTTTGGTGTGCTAGTTATTGAAGGATACGGCTTAAGCGAATCGACCTGTAGGTCAACTTTTAATCCGCCGGACAATAACCGCCGTCCGGGTTCGTGCGGGAAGCCTATCGGTAACGAGATGAAGATATTCGATGAACACGACCAGGAATTACCAGATGGCGAACTCGGCGAGATCGTCCTTCGCGGCCCCAATATTTTCAAAGGCTACTTTAAGAATTCTGAATCGAACGAAAAGGCTTTTGCCAGCGGCTGGTTTCATACAGGCGACATCGGCTATCGCGACACGGACGGCTTTTACTACATAGCGGACCGAAAGTCCGACATGATCATTCGCGGTGGTGAAAACATTTATCCGCGCGAGATCGACGAGGTGCTTTACACTCATCCTGCTGTCGAACATGCGGCAGTGATAGGCGTGCCCGATGAATTATACGGTGAAGAGGTCGCCGCTTTTGTCGTTCTTAAAGAGGCATATACACAGGTAGAACCACGAACGGTAGGGAATGTGCCCGTCGAGTCCCAGATCACCGCCGAAGACATCATCAACTTCTGCAAGTTACATCTCGCGGATTTCAAATGCCCGAGGACAGTGCATTTCGTTAATGACATTCCCAAAGGCCCGACGGGCAAGCTACTGAAAAGAGAGTTAGGAAGCATTTTTCAATGAACGGACGAAGATTAGGAATTGCGGTGGTCGGATTAGGCGGCGCGGTCGGGACGACGATGGCCGCTGGTATCGAACTGCTTAAAAAAGACTTGATCGGAACCGACGGATTGCCGCTTGCTGACACTTCGGTCGAGGGGCTCGCCGACTATGCAGACATCGTTCTCGCCGGTTGGGATCTATTTCCCGAGAACCTTGCGAAAGCTGCCGAAAACCACGAGGTTTTAACTTACAAACAACACATCGCGGTTGAGAACGAACTAGCACAAATAAAGCCTTGGCCAGCCATCGGCAATGAACGATTTCTTTCGCTCATCGAAGGACAGAACAAGATCGGAGCTGACGATCATCGTGCGATGATCGATAAACTTCGCTCGGACTTGTTGGGTTTCAAAGAGAGATGCGAATCGGTCGTCGTGATAAATCTTGCCTCAACCGAAAAGCTAACTGCCGACAGCCACGAAAGTTTCAATTCGCTAACAGGTTTTGAAAAAGCTCTAGACAGAAACTTGCCTGAAATATCACCGGCAATGCTTTACGCTTACGCGGCGATCACCGAAGGCGTTCCGTATGGAAACTTCACGCCGTCGGTCGCGGCTGAAATACCTGGTTTGATCGAATTCGCCGAACAACAAAAGGTTCCGATCGCGGGTAAAGACGGCAAGACCGGCCAGACATTTATTAAGACCGTTCTTGCACCTGCTCTTAAGAGCCGGGCACTTCATGTCGATGGTTGGTATTCGACGAACATTCTCGGTAATCGCGACGGGCTTGCTCTTTCTAACGAAGATTCGCTTGCATCTAAGGTGAAAACAAAAAGCTCGGTGCTCGACGATATTCTGGGTTACAAGGTCGAAGACCACATCGTCGATATCCGTTATTACCGGCCTCGCGGCGATAATAAAGAGGCATGGGACAATATCGACATCACGGGTTTCCTCGGCCAATCAATGCAGATCAAGGTTAATTTTCTTTGCAGAGATTCGATCCTTGCGGCACCGCTAGCGATCGAGATCGCACGATGTTTGGACCTAGCAAAACAAAGCGGCCAAGGTGGTATTCAGGAACAGCTATCCGTCTTTTTCAAGCTGCCGATGACTAAAACCCGCAAACCCGAACACGCATTTCACGAACAAGAGAAGGCTCTAAACGAATGGCTATGTCCAAAGCCCGTCCAATAGTGAGAGTCAACTAATTTTGAACTAGGAATCGTTGAATTCCGCGCCGGTCTGACGTTTCCGATCTATCGCTAATTTCAATACATCAGGCCGCGAATAATGCCCGGCGGGATCAAAGTTTTGGCGTTCCTCGCGAACTCGTTCGTGGGCTAATGTTGCAATGAAAATCTTTTCTTCATCGACGAATGGTTCAATGATCCAATTTCCATCCGGGCCGGCAATGCATGAACCGCCGTTTGCGAGAAGATCTGGGGAGTTTTCGACAATTTTTTCGATGCCGGGCAAATTATCCGGCAGATCGCCTTTTCGCATCAGACCAGAAACCGACGCAACGAAAGACCGTGCTTCAAGCGCGATATATCGCGTTATGTCGATCGTATTCCGTTTATTGCCAGGCCAAACCGCAACATGAAGGTCTTCGCCCTGAGCGTATAATGCCGTACGTGCGAGCGGCATCCAGTTTTCCCAACAGTTCAAACCACCAACTGTAAAATGGCCAAGCTCATGCGTTCTTAATCCGTTTCCATCACCGATAGCCCACGTCATTCGTTCATCGTAGGTCGGCATTAGCTTTCGGTGAACAGAACGTATTGTTCCCGATTGATCGATATACACGAGCGATGCATAGACGCTTTCGCCGCGATCCTTTGGCCTTTCAATAATGCCCAAATAGACGGCGATACTCTTGTCCCGAGCAACCGTGCAAACATATTCAAGATCGCCCCGCTCGATACAGACGGCCTGGTCAATATATTTCGCGTGAAATGCCTTATGAAACGGAGAATTAAAAGCGGTTTCTTTTGAGTATTCGATCCAGAACGGATACCCCGGCACAAGTCCTTCGCCGAACGTCACCAGGTTTGCTCCCTTCGATCCGGCATCGGAAATACTATCTGCGACCTTGGCAAGAGTTCTTTCGCGATCGAACCAGACGGGAGCGATCTGGGCAAGAGCGATCGTTAAAAATTGATTTTCAGTCATTTGATCTATTTAGCCGAGGGAAAGCGCCAGACGGCGTGCCTCGTCAATGGTTCAATCTGCCAAGATCAAGCGGGTTTCGCATTCGCACCAGATCAGTTTCCGCAGCAATGTATCCGAAGCTGGCCCACTGATCTCCTTCAACTATCTTTCGGAAAATTCCTAACGCCCTTTCTTTATCGCCGTTGTATAGAAAATAATTCCCAATACCGTAACCAAGTGATGACGAACCTAGTGTGTTGGCGTCGCCGCGGATCGTTGAAAGCAGGGCTTCGGCTTTTGCTTCACCTTTATTTAATTTCAGAAGCTTCAGATAATCGCTGTTCTCGATAACTTCGATATTCGTTTTGTATGCCTTTAACATTTTCTCGGCATCCTTTTTCTTACCCGCACGACGCAAGGTCATATAGTGCCAGTAAACTGTCGCCGCTTTCATATCGTTGTTGGTCGAGACCCTTTGGCATTCTTCATAGGCTTTCAATGCTTTCACAAAGTCGGCTTTCAGGTAATAAGCCAGACCCAGGTGATACCAGATATTCGACTGCAACGTGCTTGTCGGGATATTCTTGGCATTGGGCAATCCATCCGCTTCAATTTCATCGGGATTGCCTTTGATCAGTACGGAAGCTTTCTCGAAATCTTTGATCGCGTCATCAAAACAACGGATCGTCAGGTATCGGTGACCCCGATGCCGATAGAAACGAGCGTCATTCGGATGCAAGACCATGCCGCTCGAAAATATACGGATCGCATTCTTATAATTTCCAAGATAGGCTGTCCGACGACCGAGCCAGATTATCGAATCGGCCTCGTTCGGTTTGTTCAGATGCACTTGTTCGGCTTCTACAAGCTTTGTCGAATAAACTTGCCGCGCTTCTTCGGACATCACTGGCCCAAAGACTTTGGCCCCATCCAAACATGGTTGAGCTGTCACCGCGATAGAGATCGTGATCGTGATCAAAAAAACGAACGTAAGATACGCAACAAATTTTGTCATGCCCGATATTCTACTTTGCTTTGTTATTACATACGAAATCGGACAAGGCGGTCGATGGTATATTTGTGGTAATTTATTTCAATGCAGAATTCGATGTCCCATTCATTGCCAGCAGCGATCGAGGAACAGTTACAAACGGTTTCAGGAGAATGGCAGGCCGATGGCCGTATCGCTCGCATTTGGCAAAAAGACGCAACCGTGTGGACTGATTCAGACGAGGACAAATGGCTAGGCTGGCTTGAGATTGTCGAGCGAGAGCTTGATGATCTTCAGAAGTATCACAGCCTTCGTGACGATATCATTGAAACCGGATTCACTGATATTTTGCTAATGGGAATGGGCGGTTCATCACTTTGCCCCGAAGTTCTGGCAATGACTTTCGGCGTGAAGAATTTTTATATTCTTGATTCGACCGTCCCCGCACAAGTGAGAACGGTTGAAGAAAAGCTGGACCTGGCCAAGACACTATTCATCGTTGCCAGTAAGTCCGGCTCGACACTCGAACCTAATTGCTTCAAGCAGTATTTTTTCGAACGCGTTTCCCAGATCACCGATGAACCGGGCAAGCAATTTATTGCGATCACCGATCCAGGATCAAAGATGGAACAGGTCGCCCAGGCGGACGGCTTCCGGCACATCATCTTCGGCGAACCGACCGTCGGTGGACGCTTCTCGGCATTGTCGCCATTCGGAATGGCAGCTGCCGCCGCAATGGGTCTCGATGTAGACAAGCTTCTCAACGGCGCAAAGACGATGGCGGATCTTTGCCGAAACGGTACGATCGCCGAAAATCCCGCAGCCTTGCTCGGGCTTATCCTTGGGATCGCTCATCGTGGCGGCCGCGACAAGTTAACCATACTCACATCGCCGGCGATTCATGATCTAGGTGCGTGGATGGAACAACTTATTGCTGAATCCACCGGTAAGAATGGAGCTGCGATCATTCCCGTCGATAGCGAACCAATTCAGCCCGCAGTCAGTTACGGCAGTGATCGCATTTTCGTTTTCGTGAAAGTTACCGGCGACGCAGATTGCTCGGATCTCGCAGCATTGCACGCCGCCGGACATCCGGTTATATGTGTCGAGCTGAAAGATATTTACGATATCGGTGCCGAATTCTTTCGGTGGGAATTCGCGACCGCTGTTGCCGGTGCTGTGATGGGGATAAATCCATTCGATCAGCCGGATGTTGAATCGGCGAAGATCGAGGCGCGAAAGATCACGGAAGGGTACGAAAAAACCGGTTCGTTGCCCGCGGAAACACCATTCTTTGAAGCCGACGACGTTCAACTCTTTTCTTCAGCAGAGTACAGTGCGCAATTGCTGGCAATGGTCGATGAACCAAAGCTCAGTGAGCTTCTCTCTGCACATTTTGCAAATATCGAAGACGGAGATTATTTTGCGGTTGTTGGATACATCGAGATGAACGAGGAGAATGAAGCTCATTTGCAGAGCATCCGTGAGCGCGTGCTCGAGAGCCGACTGTGTGCAACCTGCGTAGGTTTTGGCCCAAGGTTTCTTCACTCTACCGGACAAGCCTACAAAGGCGGAGCGAACACCGGCGTGTTTTTGCAAATAACAATGGATGATGAAAAAGATCTGCCGGTACCGGGTCAGAAATACAGTTTCGGCGTTGTAAAAACCGCACAAGCTCGCGGTGATTTTCAAGTATTGCTTGATCGAGGCCGTCGGGCTCTGCGCGTCCATTTGAAGAAAGAAAGTGATCTAAAATTATTGACGAACCCGAGTCAAAGCTAGAGAGAGAGAGAGAGAGCCTACTCATAACCATAAAAACGCAGATCATCAATGTTATCGAAGACACTTACTGCGATGCTTGATGGTTCAAATGACATTTTCGGCTTGAAGACCGAGGCAATGTAGGTTTGCCCGACCGTTACCTCATCGATCTTAAAGTAGCCAAATGAATTGGTATATGCTGTGCGTTCTGAACCGTTACTAGCGACAAATCTGATAAGTGCGCCGCGAACGGGATCTCCTTTTTCGGTGGTCACTTGGCCGGAAACACTCGCATTTGCCGCCGTAGGAGCAGCGGGAGCGACGCCGCTAATAACAAGACCGAAATCGGCATCGACCACTCCCGGGGTTTCCAGGCGTGCATCTTCGTTTAACTCGGAAGCAATAACTTCGACCAACCATGGCCCCGACGTCGGCGATTCGATAAAAACATTTTCGACAGTATCCACGGTATTCGACGAACCGCCCGCAGTCGACCACATTCCGCTGCCCGACAGTCCGACATTTCCCCAATACACCGTTCCGCCCGGAGAAGTGACCCGAAGCGATATGTCGTTGACCCTCGCTTGACTTGCTCCCGGCGTTCCCATCGGGTCGGTATAAACCATTGTCACTTTGAGCGGATCGGCACTGCCAACCGGTACGTTCACGTTATATCGCCGAATTGATAGATTCATTAACACATCAGTCTCGTTAACTATCCTCATGCGAGTGCGACGATTATACAGATTCTCAACATTCGCGCGTCCAAACCCTTGGCGAACCCGAGTAACATCGGTACCCGCGATCGACATATCCCATTGAATGGCCGAGTTGATCATTACCGCTTTGGTAGTACTCATCTTCGGGCGGCTATCAAAAACTGTGGCTCCCGGCGTGTTTCCAAAAAGTCCTGCGTGCCACATCTGGAAAAATATTCCAAAATGCCCGGCCGTGATCGGCGTGGCAGCACTCGTTCCGCCAAATGAAGGTGTGTAGCTCGAATTGGATGAGTTTTCGGTCGCGTGGATCGAATCGTAATAATGAGCAAGGTCAGGCTTGATCCTTCCGTCGGCGGCTGGCCCGATACTTGCACCACTTGCCCAACGATCGTCGGTCAAGCTTGCCGTGTTGTAGTGCCTGATCCCGCCTATCGAAACGACATTCTTCGACCATGCCTGCGGCCGTGACTGTTGGCTAGCGGCGTTGCTTTGCGATTGCAGCAGAACGATATCATTTTGAAATAGAATATCGTCCAGTTCCGCCGACAGTGTATTGTAGTTTGATGTAAGCGAATTTCCCCAGCTATTTGACTGGAAAACAGCAAAATACGGAGCTTGCAACAAACGCTCTGTATGTGTGTAGCGGCCCGATCTCAAGAAATCGTAATCGGCAAAAATACCTTGTGCATCGGGAAGCATTCCGCGAGCTGAAGAGTTCGAGGTTCCTCGCCCGAAAACGATCCCATATGTCGAGGTTCCGTGATTTGGGCTTTCATTCGTGTTGGACGAATTGTGGATCAACGGAGCCAAGCCCGATTGAAAATCCGTGTGTGTCTGCCGAAGTCCGTTATCCATTACTTCGGCCCGGACGCCTGCACCCGTAAAGCCAAGTGTTGTTTCGACAAAGTCGGCGCCGCCAGTCGACCGCACCAGATCCATGTCCATTTCGGGTGCCGACCATTCATCGATGAACAGGACATTTTCATTTTTCGCTACTTGGGCTAGCTGCTCGGCCGTTAGCGTCGCTTCCAGTTTATATCCTTTTTCAGAGACTGAATGAACGGTTCCACCGAAAGATATGATCTCGTCCGCGATCTTGCTCTGCAGCATTGGCCCCCGGGCTAAGGCCATAATGTCGTATCGGTTTGTACCTAGTTCTTCTTTCTCTAGCTTCTTCAAAACTTGCTCGTCGAGTTTGTATGCCGAATCGTACCGTCCAACCCAACGAACGAAAGGAAGATCCGATACTGCACTTAAGGTTCCTCGATCCATCTGTACGATGTACGCGTGGTTTGGAAGATAGCTAAATATTTCGGTGTCGAGCGACCGAAGTTCGCTCCGGAATTCTTCCATAGGCTGCGTTACAAACTGAACGATATACGCAGCGCGTTCCGAACTTGAATCAGGATACATCCTGCTAAATTTATTAGGAATTTCAAGCAATGGATCGAATGCGGCCGACCTTAGTTTTATTCGATAATCGATTTTGGCGATCTTAGAGATTGTTTCACCGTCTTGGCTGATCGCAAAGAAATAATTTGTCGTACCAAATTGAGAAGAGTCAGCCCAAGTAAATATTCGCGTCTTTGAACCACGAAACTCGAGTTCGCGGAAGTCGTTTGTTAGCGATCGCCGACTACGAAGTTCTTCAATGGAATTAATTCCAAGTTGTTGTGCATATTCGTCGGCAGCGATCGGTTGGAGCGAGTGTTTCTGTGCTCTCGCCGGTGACCATTCGATCAAAAATAACGCCGCTATTGCACAAATAATCGCTATTGCTGTGGCTTTTTTAAGCACTATAAGAATCCTCGTTTTAGTCGTACTGGAGCTCCCTCTTAAGCCAAAGCCAGAAGACGCCGAATTCGTTCAAAAATCTAGGGAATGCCCTTGCGTAAAGTAAAAAGACTATTGAAGCTCTGCCCCTTCGCCTCCAGCGATATCAACTAAATAAGGCGTTGCGGTGGCAGCATCAAGATCCGGTTCGAGCACTTTCGCGATCACAGGAAGCGATAGCGACCTGGTTTTGCCAATGCCGGGAACTTCCTTCCCTTTCGCATACACATCGTGGCGACCGTGCTCTTTGTACCACTCAGAAAGTGATGCCGTTTTATGCATCTCTTCGATTATCTGACGCCAACCAACGCCCGTGTTATACGCACAAAAACTGACTTCGCCTTCTTGGGTTCCGTACGGGATCACACACATTTCGGTTCGGCGAAAATCATAATTAAAAAGGTCCTGAAACCACATTCCTTCAACACAGAGCACGCGCCAAATGTCGTCGTCCTTTTTTTCGACCTGCATCCGATCGTTTCGGTCGCTGTTCGAAGAAGTTGACGACGGCTTAAAGAGATTTACGATCTGCGAGATCGGGAAGCCGTCAGGGGCTCTGGACGCGTCATAGTTCCGCATGATCGCCATGCCTAGTTGTGCCATCGTAAGCTTCTTACCGCGAGCTGTATCCGTGATCGTGGCTACGTCCTGCATAAACCGCTCGTAGTTAAAGAATTCAAAGAGCGACCGTATCTGATTAGTCTTTTTGTTGACGACCATCAATGTAAAGATTCCGCAGTTTGGATGACAATTACATGACGACCAGCCCCACGGTGCGTCCGCTCCTTGGAGCATGTCCATCACGCTCGTAAATGCCGAATAACTCGAAAGGGGAAACCAGTCACGCATTGGCTGAATAACGCCGTCCAATTGTTCTTTCAGATCGTGCGTCATACCGGCCAGAGTGTACCGCTGTTCAATTCGATCTTTATCTGATACATCTTCGTCGCGGCCAGTGAATGACACAGGCTGAAACGCGATCGTCTGAACCTTATCGATATTTTCAGCTGCAAATTTAACGATGCTTCCGATACCGCCGTTGTTCCATGAATTAACGATCGTCGTAACGAGCGTTACCTTTATACCGACCGATGCCAAATTCTCTATCGCCTTCAATTTCACATCGAACAGATTACCCACGCCGCGATGCTTATTGTCTTCTTCGTTCGTACCATCGAATTGTAAATACACGCCGTGTTGGCCGGCTTCTTTCGCGGCTTTACAAAACTCAATATCTTCGGCGTAGCGAATGCCGTTCGTCGCGGCAAGAATCCGGTAGAACCCGATCTTTCTGGCATACGCAACTGCGTCGAGAAAATAGGGCGAGAGCGTTGGCTCGCCGCCTGAGAACAGAATGATTATTTGTCGCTTTGGCTTGAATGAAACGGCTCGGTCGAGGATCGCCTTAGTGTCTTCAAAGGTCGGCTCATGCACATACCCGACCTGATTGGCATCCATGAAACACGGATTGCACATCATGTTGCAGCGATTTGTAAGGTCAACGGTGAGCACCGCACCACGTCCAAATTTAATATCACTAGTACCGTGATGATGAACGTGTTTGTCCTCAGCCGCTTTAAAATCGCGACCGTAAAACAACGATTCGATACGTTCCAAAAATGCCGGATCGGTCGCCATCACATCGACAAACTCGCCGTGCGTCGGGCATGTCTTTTTCATCACGACCTGGCCGTTTTCTTCGACGATCTGTGCCTTTATTTCGCCCGGATGCGAATCCATCAAAATGTTTAGCGGAATATCGCCCGAAATTACACCTTCACGAACAGATTTAACACATTTTGGACATAAGCTGTCCGTCTCACGCGGAAAGCCGAGCGGTGGCGCGGTTCGCTCATAGGATTTTAATAAAGGCTCTGCGGCCCAAGCCGGTTGGATCGACTCACCTTCCGGGATCGCACGGTTAACCGCTTGGAAAGCCTTCCAGCCGATATCAGCCATTTTTGAAATAGCCTTCGAACCGGTCTTCCCTTTTTCATTGCCTTCCCCACGTCTAAAATTATCACTGAACATTTAACGATTGACCTCGCATAATATGATGAAACGGTCAAAATCTTAGCAGATATTCGCCTTCAAGGATAGTAATGCATTGAGTCAAGATGGGTAATTCCCCCTTAGCCGGCAACCAGAATTTATTGTCGAACCATGTTCATTTTGATAGGCTCGTCATATGAAACTCATGGCAATATTCATCTCTATTTTTGTATTAAGCGCGACCGGTCTGGGTCAAAAGGAGTTGCGAGAGATAAAAGACGCTGAATTGTCGTTTATCAATATTGCTCGCAATTCGGGCCCCAAGAAGGCCTATATCGAATTTCTCTTGGCTGATTCTGTCGTGTTTCAACCTTCAGCCGAGAACGGTCTGGAATTATGGCAGAAGTCGCAGGATTCTCTGGCGACACTCGAACGAACGCCTATCTTTGCTGATGTTGCATCAAACGGCGGCTTTGGATACACCACCGGTCATTGGAAATCGTTCGAAAACGATAAGCCGGATTCTGCAAGCTTTGGCCAATACGTAACCATTTGGCAAAGATCTAAAACCGGCACATTTAAGATCGCACTCGACATAGTTACCAACCACGAGGAATTTCCTGCTGAACTGCTCGAAAAGTTTCGCAGCTCGGACAGAACGAGCATCGACAAAAATAAAAAGGGCTGGTCGGCGGCCGATGCGACGATGAATTTTTATCGGTTGGGTAACAACCAGAATCAACTCGGCGGAGCTTATGAAAAGTACTCGTCTGACAAGGTTCGTTTGTTGATCGACGGCGACGCTCCCGTTTACGGCAAAAAGGACGCAGTGTATAAAATGAGCAAATACAGCTCTATGGAATTCCCCACGACGGTCGCAATGCTCGAAGCGGCGGATATGGCCTACGTGTGGAATCAATGCGAGTTCGCTGACAGCTCAGAAGGAAAAGAAAAAGGCAACTGTCTTCACATTTGGAAGCTGCAGAACAAAAAATGGTGGATAGTTATGGGAGTATTTGCATCTGCTCGGGAACTTTCGGCAGCTCCGAGCAAATTGAAAAATCTGTCGCCTCAAAGAGAAAACTAATAATACGACGACACTCAGGGTCGGATATTTTTTGTCTGTTGGAATTATTTCCACCGAATTTGGGATAAATCATCAAACGAATTCGCCACGATCTAAGTCAAGGAGAAAAATTTAATGCCGGGAATTAGAGTTAAGGTAGACCACGCCGCGTGCAGTGGAATTGGTTCATGTCATGACGTATCGCCCAAGTTCTTCAAGTTAGATGGCGAAAATCGAGCGGTCGTAATTTCGAATGAAAGCGGCGAATCTGCGGCGGAGCTGACGTTAACCGTATCGGACGAAGAATCTGGCAACATTATCGCGGCCGCAGAATCTTGTCCAATGGTTGCGATCAGCGTATTCGACGAAGCTGGCGGCCAACTTTACGGATAGACCAAAATTTAAATGAAATTTCTAATTATCGGCGGCGGAATTACCGGCACGACCGCTGCTGAAGAATTGCGCAAGCTGGACAAAGACGCCGAGATAACGATCGTATCGGCCGAACGGCATCGGCTCTATTCCCGTGTTCTCTTGCCCAGATATATAAAAGGTACGCTTCCGCGCGAAAGGTGCTTTCTAAAGCCGGAAACTTGGTATTCCGAGAAGAACATAAAGTGTCTTTTTGAGACCGTCGCAATCTCGATTGACGCGAAAGGCAAAACCGTTTCGACGATCGATGGCGAGACCATTGCGTTCGACAAGCTACTGTTAGCAACGTCCGGTAACCTGATCAAGTTCCCCAATGAACTTCGCGGCATATCTTACCTTCGCACTATCGACGACGCAGATCATTTGATCGAGTTGTTAGGAGAGCTAGCGACCGTTCCGATCGGAAAAAGGCGTGCAGGCATCGTTGGCGGAAGCTTCATTGCTGTCGAATATTTGAATTTTTTTGCTCAACACAAGTTACCGGCGGATCTGTTTATGCTCGAAGAAACATTCTTTGGTGGAGCACTCGACGCCGATTCTTTTGCTATCTTACGCGAACGCATAGAAACCAAAGGAATTTGTGTTCACCCGAAAAAAAGCACATCACGCTTGATAGGCAAAACGGTCCTTGAGGGCGTTGAATGTGGTGACGAGAGGTTTGACCTGAGCCTCCTGGGAGTTGGGATCGGCGTTCGACCCGACCTTGCAATGTTTGGAGCTGCCGGGCTCGACGTAGATCGCGGAATTATCACAAACGAATTTCTAGAAACAAATTCTCCGGATGTCTTTGCAGCCGGCGATGTAGCGGAATTTTTCGACCTCTATGCCGATCGCCATGTCGTCGTCGGCAATTGGTTGAATGCCCAGGCCCAGGGCCGGATAGTCGCCCAGAACATGTTCGGCGAACGAACCCCGTTTTCGGCTGTCCGAGCTTATTCGACTAGCGTTTGCGGGATCGAGGTGGTATTCATCGGCGACGCCGATCCAGAGCTCGCTGACTCGATTGTAAAACGTGGCTCGCTTGCGGAAGGAGGCGTAACGCAGATATTTGTTCGTGACGGCAGAGTGGTTGGAGCAACCCTTGTCAACCGAAATTCCGATCGTGCGGAACTCACAAGTCTGATCCGCGAACGTTCTGGCCTTCCCAGCTAGTCGTTAAGAAGTCCCGTTTTATCGGCAATAAATTTTTGATTCTCGAACAAGTGAACGTGGTGAAACTCATCCTCGGGTCGAGGTTCAATCTCAACAAAACCAAAACCATTTAACCGTTTTATAACTGAAATTCGAGGATGCTCGGGATTGTGATGAATCTCGATCAATAGATACTTGCACCGCGCAATCGACGAAGCATTCTCTGAATCAAAAATTTCGAACTCCGCGCCCTCGATATCCATCTTGCAAATTTCGATCGGATCCGATCCAAACATCTCGATCGCCCGGTCAAGCGTGATACCGTCAACAAACGTGCGGGATCGATCAGCAGAATTATTAAAAAGATAGATATTATCGGCCGTTCCCGCATTCCCAGCTGTGAATGAGATCTCTCGCTCCGTCCCGCAAACCGCTGCATTCAATGCAGCTACTTCAGTGCCAAAATTTCGTGAAAGATTAGATTCCAGTCGTCCGAAAGTCTTTGGATTGAGCTCGATCGAGATCAGTTTGCGAAACGAAAACCCTTCCGAAGCTAGAAGAAGAGGAAAGCCACCGTTATTGGCACCGATGTCCAACACGTTTAATTGTTTCCCAATGGTCATCCGCCGAAAATGTTCGCGATACATGTCCGAAACCAGCAGATCACGTGCACCATTTGCATCGCCTGCCGCGTGATCGGTCAGGAATTCCAAGCCGCGATATTTATAGATAAGCTTCGATCGGCCCGGAAAGAACAACCGCGAAACGATCAAACTCCAGCGATTATCAAAT
>JBGTKQ010000059.1:0-9373 GCA_041744555.1 Pyrinomonadaceae bacterium | reverse complement strand
ACATCTACACGATCCATTTCTTCTAAAAGGAATGCTAGAAGCGGTCGAACGAATTCTGCTGGCTGGGGAAAGACACGAAAAGGTGCTTGTTTGGGGCGATTATGACGTTGACGGGACTACGGGAACGGCGTTGCTTCGCAGTGTCTTTCGTATACTCGGTATTGAATCGGAATATCACATCCCAAATAGATTTACGGAAGGTTACGGGATAAATATTCCTGCCTTAGAAGCTGCTCAAGCCCGCGGATGTACTCTCGGTATCTCCGTTGATTGCGGTATTCGCAGCTTTGAACCTCTTGAATGGTCCGCGAACGCAGCTTTTGATTTCATAATTACCGATCATCATTTGTCAGACGAACAACGCGGCAATCCGCCGGCTGTCGCGGTCGTAAATCCTAATCAGACAGGTTGCGAATATCCAGATAAACATCTCGCCGGTGTCGGCGTTGCGTTCAAATTGGCCCACGCTCTTTTATTGACACAAGGTCTCGAAGACTTAGTTCCCCAATTCCTCAAGATCGCGGCGATCGGAACTGTCGCGGACATAATGAATCTTTCCGGCGAGAACCGCGTGATCGTATCGCTGGGACTTGTTGATCTTTTGAAGACGCAAAATCATGGGCTGCGTGCCTTGATGGAAGTCGCGGATTGCACGTCGGAGATGTCGAGCACACATATTGGGTTTCGTATCGCTCCGCGAATTAACGCGGCGGGCAGAATGGATGTCGCAAAACATGTCGTTGAATTACTGGAAGCAGAAGATTTCTCCAAAGCACGCGGCCTTGCACAGATTCTAGACAGCCGAAATCGTGAGCGGCAAAAGATGCAGCAGGAGATCACCGACAAAGCATTTCTGGAGTTCGCTGAAGTCGAGGAGAAAGACTTTATCGTAGTTGCGGGAGAAGGTTGGCATCGCGGCGTGATCGGTCTAGCGGCCTCGAGATTAGCTGATCGGATGAATAGGCCAACTATTGTTCTCTCGATCGAAGATGGAGTTGCACATGGAAGCGCCCGAAGCGTTCGCGCGTATGATCTAGTTGAGGCGTTGGGAAAATGCAGCGACCTGTTGGAACAATTTGGAGGGCATGCCGCAGCGGCTGGAATGAAGATGTCGGGATCGAACATTGATGAATTTCGCAGGCGGCTCAATGAACATGCTATTGAAGCCTTTAACGGATCAGATCTTTCGCCGGTTCTCGAAATAGACGCACCTGTGGCCTCTTCCACGTTAAGTTTGGCTTTGATCGATGAGATATCACGGCTTGAGCCTTTTGGTGCGGGGAATCCTAAGCCAGTGTTTGTTACCAGTGATCTAAAGCTTACCGGCGAACCTTTCGTAATGAAACAAAAACACTTGAAATTGTTCCTGACAGATAACGAAAACCGCCGCTTTGAAGCCGTTTGGTGGAGCGGAACCGAGCAACTATTGGGGCGAACGCTGACACCTGGTCAAAGCATCGAAGTAGCCTATACACTTGGGGCAAATACGTGGCAGGGAATGCGCCGAATGCAACTTGTGGTGCAAGATATAAGGGTCGATAATCAATAAGAATGGCGAGGGAGCAGGCAACAAAAAAAGGGGCGGTCGGAACTCGTTTACCGGCGGTATTGCGCTATGTTTCGCTCGGCAGTCTTGTTGTGTTGATCGTCGTCGTGATCTTTGCACTGTTGGGCCGTCGAGATCCGGAGTTTCGAATGACCGGGTTTCCAACGAGCCTGTCTGAAGAGGTCGTTGCCGTTGTCGACGGATATGAGCGAAAGGAAACCGACGGTGAGACGATCAAGTATTATATCAAGGCAGATCGAGCGACAACCTTTTCAGATAATCATCAAGAACTGGAGAATGTTTTTCTACAAGTATTTGCCGATGACGGGCAAATGTCTGACACGATAACAGCGGCAAAAAGCGTCTATGTTCCCGAGGAGCAGAAGAATTTCACGGCGTATTTTGCCGGCGACGTTGTCGTTCAAAGCCGCGATGGACTGATCGTGAAATCAGAGCAGATCACTTACAAGCGCGCAGCAAATCTGGCAGAGGCCGAAGAAGTGATAACGTTCGAGCGAGCTGGGATCAAGGGTTCATCTTTTGGCGCCCAAGTAAATATAGCTGAACGAAAGATCGAACTCCTCCGCGACGTTGTTATTGAAACGGATGGAACTAATAGCGAGGCCGGGGCGACGATCTCAAAAACAACGGCTGATTATGCGTCTTACGATCAGGCGAACGAAACGATCGAATTGAAGGGCTCTGTGAACGGAAGTTTTACATCAGCGAAAGGTTCGGTGACCGAAACTGCTGTTGTGAAATCTTCGACCGCAGCGATCTTTCTCACGGCTGACGACTCAAACAAGCGGGATGTTGCAAAATTAGAACTAAATGAGAACGTATCAATAGATGTAGTTCAAGCCGGTGCAACCAACACAAAGATCACATCGGGTTTTGCCGTTTACGATAGGGTCCGCGATCTTTACAACCTTCGACAGAATGCAGTTGTTGAGCGTTTCTCAAATGGCGTCACCTCAACAGTTGCGGGCGATACGATTGTGTACGATCAGCTCGGATCAAAGGCGACAGTCACCGGAAACGCACGATCAAGTCAAGGAACTTCTTCCGTCTCGGGCAACTTGATCAACGCCGTATTTTATCCGGAGCGGACGTTGAAGTCCGCCAACGTAATCGGTTCAGCAGTGATGGATCAGGCCTCGGATGATCGCATTACAAAGGTTACTGCGAACGAACTTTTGGCACTTTTCTCAAAGACTTCGGGATTGGAAAATGCGAAAGCTATCGGAAGCCCGGTTGCTGTTGTCACGCCGGCAGAGTCGAAAGAATTTTCCAAGGTGACGATGTCAGCTCCAAATACTCTGGAGATGGTCTTCAAAGGCGAGGGTTTGATCGAACGCATGCAGACCGACGGACGGACGATCGTTCGTATTGACGTGCCCAACAACGCAGAAGATGCCGCGAATAAGATCGTCATTGCTGATTCTGTCCGTACCTTTTTTCACGCCGACGGGAAGAACCTGGCAAAGGCCGAAGCGGTCGGACGAGCTGAACTGCATATCAAGCCGATCAGACAAACGGCTGAAAATTATCGTTCAGTCACCTCGGCACCAAGATTCGATTGCGACTTCTTCGCAACGGGGAACAATGCAAAGAGCTGTGTTGCCGGAACGAAGACGAAGACTATTCGGACACCTCTGGTCGCATCCGACGGCCGCGGGGTTCAGACGCTTTCGTCAGATCGAGTGATCGCTTCCTTTCGCGAAGGCAGTAACGCTCTTGATACGTTGAATGCCTCGGGCGATGCAAAGTTTACTGAACTTGACCGAAATGCGACGTCCGATTCGTTTATGTTTACGAGTTCGAGCGGCGTTCTTAATTTACGGGGCGGCGAACCGACGGTTTGGAATGACCAGGCCAGAACACGTGCTAGCGAGATCGATTGGTTAACTAAAGAACAGCGAAGTTCGTTGCGAGGCCGCGTAAGCTCGACGTATTACAATCAAGCTGCAACTGGTAACGCCACGCCGTTCACCAAAACGAATAAGCCAGTTTTTATCACGTCGGATTCCGCCGAGTTCAACCACGCGATGCAAACTGCTGTTTACACGGGCAATGCCCGCGGATGGCAGGAAGAGAATTATATTCGGACCGATCAGCTAACGATCAAACAGAAAGAAGGTCAATTAAACGCAGACGGCTCCGTCCAGAGTCTGCTTTCGCAAGCGGCGGCCGGAAGCAAGTCGGACCCCGTAAATGCATCTTCGGAACGTATGTCGTACAATCGCGAAACGAGGATCGTTCGATACGAAAATAGCGTCGACATTCGGCGCGGCTCGGATAGATTGACTGGCAAGGTCGCGAATGTTTTTCTTGATGAAAATAATGAGGTTTCACGCTCGGAGATCGAAGGTGATGTCGTTATTACACAGCCGGACAAAAAAGCGACCGGCGAATTTGCGAGATATGAGGCCGCCGAAGAAGTCGTGTATTTGCGGGGCAGCCCGGCGACGATCGACGATTCTGTGAATGGTAGTTCGAAAGCAAGCGAGTTCACGGTGTATATGAAAACGAAGCGTGTTCTTGCTAATAGTAGCGGAAAACCGGCTGCCGCGGGTCGAATCCGATCAGTCTATAAAGTAAATAATAAATAGCGAATCAAAGTTTTGAATCCCATCCAAGCATCACCACAAACTTCAAACGGGCATCCAGGATCGTCGAACGGAAATTTATTATCCGCAGTCGGGCTGGTGAAGTCATTCGGGAATCGGCGCGTTGTTGACGATGTTGAGCTTTTCGTCGGCGAGGGTGAAGTTGTCGGCCTGCTCGGAGCAAACGGTGCCGGCAAGACTACGACGTTTTACATGATCACCGGTTTGGAATCGCCGGACCAAGGCAACATCTTTCTAAATGGATCCGATGTAACTAATCTTCCGATGTACCTTCGTGCAAGAATGGGCCTCGGGTACCTTCCACAGGAGCCATCTGTATTTCGAAAGCTGACGGCCGAGCAGAATATTTTAGCAGTTCTCGAAACGACCAAAATGACTCGATCGGATCGATTCGCACGACTCGAGCAATTGCTTGAAGAATTTGGGATCGAACACGTTCGGCGAACTCGCGGCGATGCTTTGTCCGGCGGTGAACGGCGAAGGGTTGAGATAGCAAGATGCATCGCAACGGAACCACGGTATATTCTCTTAGACGAACCATTTGCCGGGATCGATCCGATCGCGATCGACGATATTCGGGAATTGATAATGTACCTTAAGGGTCAGGGTATTGGAATACTTATTACCGACCACAACGTCCGCGAAACGCTGGGAATTACTGACCGAGCCTACATCATGGCGGAAGGGAAACTGCTTCGTTCCGGGATACCAAGTGAACTTGTTCAAGATCCGGAAGTTCGCCGCAACTATTTGGGCGAACGCTTCACTTTCTAGCGTGCCAACTTTTTCTTTTATCATTTGAAAAGCTTATAATTTAGTTTGGAACACGGTTTGCAGAAGTTTTATTCACCGTAACCGCTTTGTATGTCTTCACTTCGCCTCTCAACTTCATTGCAGCAAAGAATGGTGCTTACGCCTCAGCTGCGGCAACGTATTGAGATGCTGCAGATGAACTCGATCGAGCTTACTGAGTTGGTCGAACAAGAGTTGGTCGCGAATCCAGTGCTCGAAGAAGTTCAGCCCGGAGATGAGGTCAAAGAGATCGGGGATAGCATTCTTGATCAGAATGCAGCAGGCGAGGACGGCGACTTTGCTGACGAAGCGGCATTTGGAGCGGACAAGGCCGAACGGTTGGATTCTGCCACGGATGAATTTGAATCAAAAAATGCAGATGCCGCATCGCTGAATGGAACAGGCGAAGAAACCGCTGGCGAGAAGGAGTTTTCGGAAGATTCAGACGGAGAACGTTCAGATGCCTTCGAAGAGATCGACTACGGGCGTGAATTTCAGGATTATCTCGACCCCGGATACAGAACACAGGAAATTGAATACAAAGACGATGCTCCGAGTTTCGAGCAGTTTTTGTCGCATTCCATAACCCTTAGCGAACATCTCGAATGGCAGTTGAGCATGCTCGACCTTAGTTCGGCACAACTTCGCGCAGCTACTAACGTCATTGGTAATTTGGATAATGATGGGCGGCTGACTATCTCGGTCGATGAATTGGCCGGAACATCGGGCTGCGAGCTTGAAGAGGCGATCGAAGCAAAGTCGCAAGTGATGATGCTTGAGCCGGTTGGTTGCGGTGCGGTCGACGTTCGCGAATGCTTGATCGCCCAACTCGAAGCCAACGGTGAGGGCGAATCGCTCGCTGTAGAATTGGTTCGTGATCACCTTGAAGACCTTCAACCGCACCGCTTGCAGCATCTTGCGAAAGCTACCGGCCGCGACCTCCACGAATTAAATGAGGAGATAAATAAGGTTCGCGTTCTCGATCCGTATCCCGGCCGCCGCTATTCATCTGAGGACGCGATCTTTGTTGCACCGGAAGTTTATATTGAAAAGATCGATGAAGATTACGTCATCTATTTTGCTGATGATGGAAGCCCGCGGCTTCGTATTAGCCCGACGTATCATCAGCTGTTGGACCAAACCGAAACGTCGAAAGAAGCGAAAGACTTCATAAAAGAAAAGGTCCGATCGGCAGTCGATCTCCTGAGAAACATCGAGCATCGACGACAGACGATCTATCGAGTAGTTGAATGTATCGTCCACCGCCAACGTGAATTTCTCGATCAGGGCGTGTCTTTCATTAAGCCAATGATGCTCAAGGATGTTGCTGAAGATATTGGCATGCATCTATCAACGATCTCCCGCGTCGTAAACCGTAAGTATGCACATACGCCGCAAGGTGTTATCGAGCTTCGCAGATTTTTTAGCGAAGGTATGATGAATGAAGAAGGCGAGGAAGTTTCGACCAGAATATTGAAGTTGCGGATAAAGAAATTGGTCGAAGAAGAAGATACGCGAAAGCCCTTTACTGATGAACAGATCGTGAAAGTCTTGTCGAGAGAAGGGGTAAAACTCTCTCGCCGAACGATCGCAAAATACCGCGACCAAATGAATATTCCCGGTTCGCGTGAACGGAAGACCGTTATTTGATCGGGGAACCACATTAACCAATTGCTCCAAATTCCGGAGGTGAACGAATGAAATTTGAATTTTCCGGGCGACACATTGAAGTAACGCCGGCGCTGAAAGCGCACGTCGAAGATCATTTCAAGCGAATAGATCATATCTTTAACGGCAAGCCGATAAGGGCCCATGTGATCATTGAAGTAGAACGCGGCCGACATAGGTCTGAAATTGTAGTCCATTGGCGTAGCGATTCGCTTACTGCTAATTCGACCAGTTCAGACATGTATAAATCGCTTTCCGAATCTGTTTCAAAGATCGAGAAACAGGCGTTGAAACTTAAGAACAAGGTTATTGATCGCTCACACAAAGCGAAGAAAGCAGGAACGATCGCACAGCAAAATGAAGAGGTCCTTCCAACTGCGAAAGTTCCACGGATCATCGGTGCACGGCGTTACGCTGTGAAACCGATGTCGGCTGACGAAGCGGTGATGGAGTTGATGGCGGAAGAAAATCAATTCCTTGTTTTTCGTAATGCCGAGAATGAAAAAATCTCCGTGATATATAGACGTAAAGACGGTAACTATGGCTTGATCCAACCCTAAGCAAGCTGATGGCAGAAAAGAACGCAGTCGCAAGATCTATCACGGTGGAACAGTTTTTAGCATCTGTTCCACCTGAATTGCCTTTGACGGTAGTATGCGGGGCGAGTGGTATCGTCCATCAGCAACTGAACTCCCATCGTATTCAAAAATTCGGTCTCGCACTTTCCGGTTTTCCTAATTACATTCATCACGGCCGTATTCAAAACATTGGCCAAAGCGAGATCGCTTTCTTACTGCAACTTTCCGATAATGCACGCAAGGCTGCGTTTCAAAAGATAGACCCACAACGCGTCTCGTGTTTGCTTTTGACTAAGTCACTTGAGCCGCCCGCTGAACTGATCGAGTTTGCCGATGCCAATTCAATTCCGGTTCTGCAAACGCCGCTTCTGAGTTCGCGTGCGATCAGCATGATCACATCGCACCTTGAACGCCTTCTTGCACCGGAGACCGTAATCCACGGTGTACTACTCGAAATGCACGGCATTGGCATTTTAATAAATGGCCCGTCCGGAATCGGCAAATCGGAGTGTGCACTTGATCTGGTTACTCGTGGGCATCGGCTTGTAGCGGACGACGCTGTTTTCGTTAAACGAATTGGCGACTGTCTCGAGGGATCCGCACCGGAATTGACGTTCGAACATCTTGAACTCCACGGACTCGGGATCATCAGCGTCCGCGATCTGTTCGGAGTGTCGGCGGTGTGTAAAAGGATTAACATCGAACTTTGTATTGAGTTGCAGAAGTGGTCGGAGATAACGAACATCGAACGCGTCGGGCTTGAGATGATGCAACACGAGATCTTCGGCATGCGCGTTCCGAAGTTCATCCTTCCCGTTAGTTCCGGTAGAAACCTTGCGACGATCGTCGATACGGCAGTTAGAATATTCCTTCTTCGGAACGCAGGTTACGACGCCGCGTCGAAACTGATCGAACGTCATACGGCGATGGTTGCTGCTAAAGACTAAGTAATGGAAAGACCAGAAATTCGCACATTTACTGTCCCTAGATTTCTGATCATTACGGGTCTAAGCGGCTCGGGTATGAGTTCTGCGACCAAGGCGTTTGAGGATCTTGGATATTTCTGTGTCGATAACCTGCCGCTTACTTTGCTTTCCACATTCGCGAAACTTCTCCTTCCCGGTGAGGAGGACGCGCCTGCGATCGAGCGTGCCGCGCTCGTTATCAACATTCGTGAACGACATTTTCTGGCCGATTTCCCGAATGAGATCAGAAAACTGGAGAAACGAAAAGTGCGGCCCTACGTTGTATTCTTCGAGGCGTCCGATGAAGCTCTCCAGCGAAGATTCTCTGAAACGCGGCGGCCGCATCCTGCGGATTCGGGCACTGGACTTTTGCCTTCGATCAAGTCCGAGCGAAAGGAAATGCAGGCGATCAGAAAGCTTGCTGACCTGATCGTCGACACGTCCGATCATACGGTTCATACGCTCCGGAGGCTTATTCTCGAGCGATTCAACGAATCAGGTGAAACGATTCCGCTTAAGGTTCAGATCGTAAGCTTTGGCCACAAGTACGGAAATCCGCTTGATCTCGATCTGATGTTCGACGTCCGACATCTGCCTAATCCTTACTTCGACAGAATGCTTCGCGATATGACAGGCGAAGATAAAAAGATCATTACGTTCCTGCAAAAACATTCTGAGGTTGAAGAAACAGTTAGCCGCTTTGCTGAATTGTTGCGTTATCTACTGCCGTTCTACCGAGCTGAGGGAAAATCTTACTTGTCGATCGGCATCGGGTGCACGGGCGGCAGGCATCGTTCGGTGATGGTCGCAAATGAACTCGCCGAGCGGCTAGCATTGCCGGAATACGATATTTCGGTTACACATCGCGATATGCGAAAATGAAGAAGTCATGAAAAAAGTAGGCGGAGTAATAGTTTCACACGGCCAGGTTGCAACGGAATTATTGGCCGCGGCCGAAACGGTGGTTGGCGATCTTAACCATATTGTCGCAGTATCGATCGGTTGGCATGACGACGTTGAGATCGCACAGGGCGAGATCGAGCGTGCGATCGCGCAAGTTAACGAAGGCAGCGGCGTACTGATTCTGACCGATATGTTTGGCGGAACACCGACAAATATCTCGGCGATGTTCATCAAGGACGGCGAGGTCGAATTGGCTACAGGCGTTAATCTTCCGATGGTCATAAAGCTGGC
>JBGTKQ010000058.1:0-5535 GCA_041744555.1 Pyrinomonadaceae bacterium | reverse complement strand
CCGGTTGCGATGCTCGATTTCGTATTGCGCAAATTAATTCTATAGTTGATGTCTCGCTTACTCCTGAATGGCGTTGTAAGGTCCGCTGAACGGTTGTCGCCGTCGAGCGTCTCGCTGTACCAAAGCGATCCATCAGGATTGAAATACTCGGCTACGTATGGAAGTTCGGCTTTATAGTCATAAAAAACATCGAATCGGACCGTCGGCACCCAACTGGTTTGTTTCACGTTTGGTGTCTTCCAGTACGAGTCTTGCATCTCCGTCTGAATGTAAACAGAATCCCGAACAAGCAGCGGTTTGGCGGTAGGCGTGACACGGTCGTACTGGCTTTTTCGCACCGCAACCGAACGGGTCGAGCCTGACGATCCCGGTGTGTCCGTCGTTGGATCGAAGTCAGCCGGGCTGGCGGACTTTGGTTGTTCCACCTTAGGTTTTTCTGTCTTTATCTTTGGTATCTTGATCGGAAATTGCGCCACAGCGGCCAACGTTCCAAAGACTATAAAAAAAAGAGTCGTCATAGTAATAATTGCCGTAAGCTTTTTCATGATATGCCTCGCTTTCTAAGTTAAATTTCTAATGGTACTTGACCGATAGGTCTCCGCTTTTTCTTTTCGCAGTAGGGAAAGAATGTTAATATCGTGTTCCCGAATGATTGACGTGATCCTAGCCGAATTTGCCAGAGTTGGTCGTGAATGTTCGGTGAGATTTCGATGAGAGATTTGTGAGGTGTTTTTGTGCTGTTGGAATCAAAGGACTTATATGATTTCGATGCCTTTCGTTTCAATGTAAAGGAAAGACTTCTTTTGCGAGACGGCGTAGTCGTGCCTATCGCTCCGAAGGTTTTTTCTACACTCAGGATCCTGGTCGCAAATGCCGGTCATCTGCTTGAAAAGAAGGAACTGATGGAAGCTATTTGGCCAGATCAGTTCGTCGAAGAAAGCAATCTTACATACAACATTAAGATGCTTCGAAAAGCACTCGGCGACGACGCGGCGCGGCCTCGATTTATCGAAACCGTTCCCCGAAGCGGTTATCGTTTTATCGCGAAAATTTTTGAACCAACGATTGAAATTGATAAACGGATCGCTGCAGTGTCTCCCGGACGCGGTATTGTCCGTCATCGGGTGTTTGCCGGCGTCACGGCACTCGTCGTCTTGGTTCTCGGCTTCGGATCCTGGATCGCGCGTGAAAGGCTGTTTGCTGCCAGCGCCCAACAGACTCTTATGTCCGAAGAGGGCCTGAGCGCCAAAAAGCTTACAAGCGGCGGCAAGACTTTTGTTTCGTCAATTGCTCCCGACGGTAAAACCTTAGTTTTTGCGGACAGTTCGGCCGGCAAGAGTAGTCTTTGGCTGAAAAACCTTGAAACCTCTGATAACTTACTATTGGTTGCTCCGATGGACGCTGACTATATAGGTTTAAGCTGGGCGGCAAACGGCAAATTGATCTATTTTGTTCGAAGCGTCGGGCCCGGAATAGCCCATATTTACACGGTTCCATACACCGGTGGAATCCCAGAAAAAATTGTTGAATTTACACAGGGCTGGATGAGCGCTTCGCAGAACGGGGATCGGATCTCGTTCGTCCGATGTCCTTATAGGGATAATGATTACTGCTCCCTATTTACTGCGGATGAAGATGGCAAGAACGAACGAAAGCTAGTGACACGAAAGCGGCCGATCCGTATCGGTGATAATCAAATATCGCCGGACGGCAAATCGATCGCCTTCGCCGTAGGGGAATCGCTGAACGGTGAGTCAAACTTCAGATTGATGCAAGCCAGCATCGAGACCGGTGACGAAACTGAATTGGTCTCACGGACGTTTTTTAATATTAAAAGCCTAAGGTGGCATCGCGGGATAAACGATCTGCTATTCACGGCCAGCGAGAGCCTTGACGAACCATCGAGGCTTTGGCGTGCCTCATCGCAAACCGGCAAGGCCTTTTCCGTTTCCAACAATGAAAACAGTTATAGTTGGTTGAGCGTTAACGATAGCGGCGAAAAGATCGTTGCGACGAGAGTTACAAATGATTTTAAGCTGTATTTATCGGCGAATGGCGAAACCCGGCCACTTTCAGATGCCCGAAACGTGGCCTTTATTCCCGACGGTAGAATGGTTTTCGAAGGTGAACAGGGCGATATTTGGTCGATCGACCCGGACGGCGGAGATAAACGACAGCTTACATCTAATTCCAAAAGAAACTTTTTCCCGATCGGATCGCCGGATGGCAAATTTGTGTATTTCACCTCGAACCGAACCGGCTCTAATCAGATTTGGCGTATGGATATTGATGGTAGCGACCAAACACAGTTGACCAGGAACGAGGGCGGATACCCGCGATCTGTGGCACAAGACGGGAACTGGATATTTTATAGATCGGATCGAAGCGGTTCCATCTTTAAGGTTAGCGCGGACGGGAGCGAAGAGATTCGGGTTACCGGAATAAATGAGTTCGCCGATGCCTTTTCGCCGAATGGAGAAATGCTTGCTTATTTTTTTCGCGATGAAGAAGACAATAACAGGTTGAAAATCGGGATCAGGAATTTTGCCGCTCAAGAGCTTATGCATATGATGGAGATTCCCGATAACGATACTACCCCGATCGACATTGTTTGGTCAACGGACAACCGAACGGTACATTTCGTTCTCGAAAAAGAAGGCAAATACACTCTTTGGAATCAATCGCTCGATGCACCATCGCCGATATTCGCGGCCGATCTTGGAAACGAAGGAATTGCGGATCTTGCGATCGGCCCCGACGGTAAATCGTACGCCACGATCCGCGGGAGTTGGATTCACGACGCTGTTCTGATAACAGGTTTGCGATAGGACTTTAGGCTTGAAAACGGGTAGAAGGATATATTCTTTCTACCCGTTTTTACAATGATCAGATAAACGCGAAGTCGAACTGGGCTTGGTGGATGTGGGGATCGGCTGTTAGGTCAACGTTGCCGAGCAGAGATTCGATCTCTTCGAAGACCTCCCTTTCCGAGCTTCGCAAAGCTTTTACGACTTCAGGATGAACCCGTAGAGTTGTCTGTCGCACATCGTCGAGATGTTTCGACAAACGATTTGCCTCCGAAAGTATTTCGTAGCTGATCGTGGTCGGCGATTTGACCCAACCCGCCCCCTCGCAATATTCACAAGGTGCGCACATCGTCCGTTCGAGCGATTGCTTGACGCGTTTGCGGGTCATGATGATCAACCCAAAATCGTTGAAGGACAAAACCTTTGTCGGCGAACGATCGGTGGAAAGAGCTTCTTGCAACGCCTGTGAAACCTTGTGGCGATTGCGACGATCCTCCATGTCGATCAGATCGAGGACGATAATTCCGCCGAGATCTCGCAAGCGAATCTGTCGAGCGATCTCGTCGACCGCCTCCATGTTCGTTCGCGTGATCGTGTCCTCAAGCCGTGCGTTCCCTTTACCGACAAACTTGCCCGTATTGACGTCGATCGCGACGAGGGCTTCCGTCTGGTTGATGACAAGATATCCACCGGATTTCAGCCAAACACGGGGCTTGAGTGCCTTATCGATCTCTTCCTGAACGTTGTACGCATCAAGAATCGGCTGTTCACGCGTGTAAAATTTTACACGGTTTACAAGCTTCGGCTGAATTCTATTGATGAACTCAACGGTTCTAAGATATTCGTCTTCGCTATCAACACGGATCGCCGTAAATTCTTCGGAGAGCTGATCGCGAAGCAGCCGCTGAACCAAGTCGAGATCCTGATGAACGACAGCTGGTGACTTGGCCTTCTCTGAAGTCTTTTTAATATCCAACCACGTACGTACCAGATAACGGGCGTCTTGCCGTAGGTCTTCTTCCGAAATTCCAATACCGGCTGTACGGACAATAAAGCCGCCCGATGGAATGTCTTCATCCTGACGAATACGCTGGATCAACGTTCTTAGCCGATTGCGTTCGCTTGAAGACTCGATCTTTCTCGACACACCTAGATGCTCTATCGTCGGCATATAAACAAGAAACCTTCCCGGCAAAGCGATGTGCGATGTGATTCGCGCACCTTTCTTCGCGATCGGTTCCTTTGCGATTTGAACAAGAATTTCCTGACCTTCTCTGAGCAGATCAGAAATGGTCGGCTGTGCAGGGCGGTCGCGACGGTCAGTCCTGTCATTTCGGTCATTGCGTTCGTTCCGCTCCGGGCGATCACTGCGTTCATTTCGCGGCTCGGCATTTCTGGTCGACGGCTGCCGATCTCGCCCTCGTCCGCCTCGGCCCTGTTGCCGAGGTTCGCGGTCGCGGGGTGACGCTTCTTCGTTGCGTGGTTCTTTTTCGTCCGTAGCCGATTCAGCGGGTTGCGGCGCTTCTATTTCTTGCGCCGCAGGTGTTTCAGCCACTTCCGTTTCTGCTTCCGGCTTCGCCGAAGTTTCGCCTTCATTTAGGACATCGTCAAACCCGGGCACGCTTTCAACCGATTCGCTTTCGCCATTTTCAGCTTTTTTGGGCCGACCGCCTCTTCGACGGCCACGACCGCCGCGGCGAACGGACATCTCGGCATTATCCGAAGATTCACGAACGCTTGCGTCCGCATCTGGAAGTGATTCTTCGTTTTCTGTCGAAGTCTTATTTTTCGCTGATTTTGATCGGCTGGAGGCTGCCTTTTTCCTTGCCGGTGCCTTTTCCTTTACAGGAGCATCTTCGCTTGATTCAACATCGGCATCGCCTTTCTTCGAGCGTTTCGCGGTCGACGACTTGGCCTTGGCACCCTTCTTTGATTTCTTTGCAGTATCATCTGCCTGCTGGTCGTCTTCATCGGCGATACGCTCGAAACCGCTATCTTTCACTGATACGTCGGCCAACAGCGATCCGACGGCGGCTTCATCGATGCTTTCCATGTCGAATTCAACACGGCGAACGCGATCGACAATCGCTTCCTGCATGTACGCGTCCTTGAACATATCGCCCGTCGTTTCTTCATCGGCATCGACGATACGTTCGAAACCGGAGTCCTCGAATTCGAAGATCGGAGCTGACGGCTCTTGAGCGTCAATTTCCGGCTCGGTCTCGGTTTTTTCATCGGAGGCTGATTCCGAACTTTGTCGATCGTCACGATCTGGTTTGTCGCGGCGGCCCCTGCGACTGCGATCGCGGCCTCGTGAACGAGACTCGGAATCGGGCTTAGGTTCGCTTACCGATTCGTCCGACTCCGAACCCTCGACAAGTGGTTCGGCAAGCTCCTGGACAGATTCCATCTGCTTTTCGCGGTCGATGCGAGCTCGGTCGATACGGTCATTGGCTTCGCGTTTTGCTTCTTCCTGCGAACCTTTTTTGGATTTCTCCATAACGATCCGCTCGATCTCTTCCTCTTCGTCAAAAAAGTCGGAAACATAAAGGAACGCATCGCGTTCGAGCCCGATGGCAACGAACGCTGACTGCATTCCGGGCAGGACTCGCTGAACGCGGCCCTTGTAAATATTGCCCGCAATGCCCGAATTCTCTTCGTCTCCGCGTTCAATGTAAAATTCCGTCACCTTTCCGTTATCCAGAATGGCGATCTTCTTCTCGCGTCC
>JBGTKQ010000057.1:0-25467 GCA_041744555.1 Pyrinomonadaceae bacterium | reverse complement strand
CCACGGCCTTCCGGCCGGATAAAAACACTTTGGATCCACCAGAACCACCCGTTTCGCCAATCGCTCCATTCGGTCGTAACCATTAGGCCGCCGATGATCCGGCCTTCATCCTCGGCAACGACATAAAAACCCTTTTTCGCGTCGACAAACACTGCCGAAACTCCTTTGGTGAGCACAGCTTCGTCGAGGTCCTTGCCTTCGGTTTCAAGCGCCATCGCCTGATTAAAGGAGACGAGGTCGGCAATGTCATTAACTATCGCCTTTCTAATGATCACCATAATCTTTTAGTCCAAGCCCCATTTTATCATTTGACCACTGCGAACGACCCGGGAAAATTTTATCATTTCCGAGTCATACGGAAAATTGAACAATTCGATAGAGAAAGTCGTAGAATACCATCAACGATGCCGAAAAAATTCGACACAAATCCTCTTGATCCGAATTTTCCGGAAAGAGTTAAGACTCAAACCGCTCCGGTCGCGCAATATACTGCGCCAAACAGCCCGTTTAGGACAGCCGAATTTCCGACGGATCCGGGAAGCGTCACGGATCATACGACGCGTCATCTTTCCGAGGAGCAGTTCAACGCGTATCAATTTTCCGGCGGCCCGTCGCCTGCGGTATATCAGCAACCGAGCTTCGCCCAAATGAATCGGGCCGACGAGCATAAAGTGGCAAAGACGGGAGTGCCGGAACGCTGGTTGATCGGATTGCCGTACCTTCCGTTTTCGATCGGTCTGGTCGCCGGTCTGATCTTGCTTTTCGTGATTCCTAAAGGCGAGACGAAGACGCGTTTCCATGCGGCCCAAGGACTTGCGGCTCACATAGGTATATTGATAGTCACCACGATACTAAGCCTCGTCGGCGAAGTCACAAGTCTGGCGAATTTTGGCAGCGGCATCTTCACGCTAGTAACGACCATTATGCTCATCGTGTTTGCGATCAAAGCCTGGAAAGGCAAGCCTGTTCACATTGAATCCGTCGACGATCTGACCAACTGGCTTGAAGAAAAGATCGGTCCGCTAAAAAGCTAGAAACTTTCTGCCTCAATACGGTTGTCCTTGCGTTCGCCCCGAAGTTTTATCAACGCTGTGATCGCCAGATAAAGTGCGAGCAAGATCAGCGAAAGCGACGCGATCCCGTTGACAAGCGGGAGATCAAATCCTCGCGCAGCCTGAAAATTCCCGATCACCAGCATTGTTAAAGCCCAAAGTGTGATTACCAGAACAAAAATCATCGGCAGAAGCGTAAATGCGATCCGCTTGCGGGCAGCGTGCAGCCAGGCGGTTATCGACAAAAGCGTAAGAGCTGCAAGCAGTTGGTTCGATGCACCAAAGAGTGTCCAAAAATCAAGGTACGAACCTGGCTTTGCAAAAAATATCAAAACTGATGGAACGGCAACAGTACCTAGCGTTCCGATCACGGCACCGACACGGCCATTGAGACCAAAGAGTTCCTGAATGATGTACCGACCGAGCCGCATACAAACGTCAAGCGTGTCGAAGATGAACGTCGAAAATGCCATCGCACCAAAAGTCACCGCAAACTGTAGATTGTCGCGGCCGATGACAATGGTCATAAATTCACCGAGTCCGTTTCCGTAGATCTTGCCCGCGGCAAATGCTTTTCCATCGGCTCCGTAGATCATTTCGTTAGAGGCCGTCATAACAATAACGACTGCGATAAACGCAACAAAACCTTCGGCAAGCATTGCACCGTAACCGATCGGGCGGACGTGCGATTCTTTATCCACTTGCTTGGACGTTGTTCCCGAACAGACCAGTCCGTGAAACCCGGAGCAGGCTCCGCAAGCGATCGTAACGAACAGGAAAGGAAACAACATTCCGGTCATTCCGCCAACATCCCAAGATTTGAACGACGGCTGCGTTATCTCATAACCGCCGAAGAAGACGCCGATCACACCGATCAAAAGCGCCGTGTAAAGCACAAATCCACCAAGGTAACCGCGCGGCTGAAGCAACAGCCAAACCGGCACGAGCGAAGCAACGATGCAATAGATAAGAATGATGACCGACCAGGTTAAATGTCCGTACGCCAACACGTTAGAGATGTGAGTGCCAAGATAAGCAAGCGCGAAAACAGCCGGCACAAAGATGATCGTTGCAAGCCAGAGTGGCGGTTTAAGATAGCGTTCTACTAGTCCGAGAATGATCGAAAGCATCAGATACATTAGGCTCGCGATCGCGACCGCACCACCTGGATTGAACCGGGTTTCACCGGCGAGGGCGTCATCACCCGAGACAAAAGTTCCCGCCGTTATATCTGTAAACGCGACGATGATGTAGATCAAAGCGATGAAAATGAACGCCATCATCGCTCGTCCTGCACCGATGCCGAGTTTGTCCTTTGTGATCTCGGCGATCGACTGAGCTCCGTGGCGAACCGACGATGTTAGCGCCGCAAAGTCGTGAACCGCACCGATCAAAACGACGCCTAAGGCGATCCAGATCAAAGACGGAAGCCAGCCGAATGTGATACACGCAATGATCGGTCCGGCGATCGGTCCCGCTGCGGCTATTGCAGAAAAATGCTGGCCGAAAAGATAGAACGGCCGCGTCGGGACAAAATCAACTCCGTCTTCTTTCGTATTCGCCGGAGTTTCACGCGAATCATCGAGCTTAAATTGCTTGGCGATCCAACGGCCGTACCCGAAGTATCCGATAACTAGCCACGCAATGAATAGAACGGCAAGTAGTGTCAGCATAACATTTGCACGAGTTTCAGAAAGGAGTAGTAAATTTACGACATCTTGCGTGTTTACGGCAACCTAAGTGATAGTTGATAGGTAAGAATGAATTCCGAACCTAACACTTTTCACTTTTCAGCTGTCACTTATTCCGAAATGAATAAGCGTTGTAAGATAGACGTGATGGAAAATCAAAAGTCTGTACAGGAAATCCACGCGCCGGAAAGCATTTGTTTCGGTTGCGGGCCGGCGAATGAAAAGGGATTGCACATTCGCAGCTTTGTCGACGGCGATGAGTTGGTAGCCGAATGGCACGCGGAGCCGCATCATCAGGCATTTCCCGGTATCTTGAACGGCGGGATAATTGGAGCCTTGCTTGATTGCCATTCGAATTGGGCGGCGGCGTACCATTTAATGAAGAAACGCGGTGAGACCAAGAGTCCGTGCACCGTAACCGCTGATTTTCACGTCAAGTTGCTCCGTCCGACGCCTGTTGACGGCCCAATCACGCTGAAAGCCCGCGTCGTCGAATCAACCGAGGACCGAGCAACCGTCGAGGCCGAGCTGATCGCAAACGGAAAGGTCTGCGACACCTGCCGCGGAACGTTCGTCGCCGTCAAAGAAGGCCATCCTGCTTACCATCGCTGGTAGTTTACGGTTTATCGAGATCGCGTGGCTGGCCAACGGAAGACTGAAGCCAGCCCCGCGTTTTTCCGCTCCAGCCCCGCGAATTCGGACACCAGCCCCGCGTGTTTTTGGGGTCAGCCCCACGATTTTTCACAAGAGCGTCCAGAGTTCCCATCGCCGCAAACGAGATCAGAGATCAGCAAAAGTGTTAACAGTTTTTTTGCCAAAAACTATTGTTTGAGTCTCGCCAGAGCTTCGCGTATTTCTTGGTTCTCTTTTCTATCAATATCGCCAATCCACGTGTCATCAGGCTCGAACTGAATATCGATCGCTTTCTGATAAAATTCGAGGGCGTCTCGCTTCCTTCCTCGACTTTCCCATGCAATATCAGAATGATCGTGGATTTGACCTAAGCGATAGGAAACACCTTTTCCATGTTGCGATTAAAATCCTCGATTAGCCCAAGTTTCGTGATCCACTTAAGTTGCTCGGACATTAGTTGGGGCAGATGGACTACGTCCGAAAGGGCGTAATCGACGAGTTCGGGTGTCCAAATGCCGTCCCATTTTCGATTGAACTTGGCACGTTGGGCCTTGTCGAGATCGACGGCGAAGTATCGGTAAAGGGTTTCGGCGAGCGACGAGGATTGATTGGCTCCGCGGGTGATCAGTTTTTCGGCGATCATCGTATCGAAGATATTGCGGACGACGTGTCCGGCGTCGGTTAGGAATTCGAGATCGAATTTGGCGTTGTGAAATATCTTGATTGTTTTTTCATCGGCTAATATGTCCGCAAAGCCGCTCATCGGCACGCCTTCACTCAACGGAACGAGAACATTGAACTCGCCATCTGAAAACTGGATCGAAAAAAGCTTGCCGACCCTGGAATTAAATCCGGAAGTTTCCGTGTCGCAACCGAGCACATCGGCTTTTGATAAACGCTCGCAGGCTTCGGCGATCTCTTCGGTCGTGCGGGTGATAAAGACTTCCATCGGTTCAGAACATTTTCACGCAAAGCCGCGAAGGACGCAAAGAAGAAGTTGCGGAGTTACGGAGTTCCAGAACTCCAGAGTAATATATCTTTCTATACCTCTGCGACCGCTGCGGTCTCTACGTTAAAGACTCGTAACGCAAAAGAGGACGGACAGATTATGGCGATTGAATTGGATAGCATCGAAGCACGCGTTCTGGGCAGTCTGGTTGAAAAGCAGTTGACGACACCGGAGTATTATCCGTTGACGCTAAATGCTTTGACGGCGGCGTGTAATCAGAAATCGAACCGCGAACCGGTGATGTCGATCGGCGAGACCGAACTTCTTGCGGCGATCGATCAATTACGCGACAAGAACCTGGTTTATCTCTATTACGGAAGCACGAGCCGGACCGTTAAGTATAAGCACATGCTGCCGAACGTCTATGATCTGGATCCGGCAGGCACGGCAGTGATCGCGTTGCTGCTGCTTCGCGGCGCGCAGACGGTCGGCGAGCTTCGTGGTCGCTCGGACAGGCTTTATGAATTCGGCGGGCTTGATGAAGTTCAGACCACGCTCGATGATCTCGCTAACCGATCCGAGCCGCTTATTTTGAGGCTCGAACGCCAGCCCGGACAAAAGGAAGCGAGGTACGCACATTTGCTTTCGGGCGAGGTCGATCAGTCTGCAATCGCGGCGGTCACAACGGCCACACGCTCATCGGGCGGTTCGAATGAACGGATCGAAAAATTGGAAAGTGACCTTGAATCGGTTCAGAGAGAACTTGCACAGTTCCGACAGGAATTTGCCGAATTTCGCAAGCAATTTGAATAGTTCAATGTCCTTTAAGATGTTTGTTTAGCATAGTTTCCAGCTCAAGCATATCGAACGGTTTGTACAGGACGCCCGAGCAGCCAGCCTTATCGGCTTGATCGTGAACGTCGCGAAATGCGGTTACGGCGATGATCGGGATCTTGTCGAGATTTTCGAGTTCTTTGATCATCGAAGCGGTCGATAGACCGTCAAGCAGTGGTAGACCGATGTCCATTAGGATCAGGTCGGGCACGTATTCCTCGGCCTTCGCGATCGCTTCGTATGCACCCGCCGCCTCGATCACAGAGTGACCCTGCTTTTCTATCATAAGCTTGATCAGCGCCCGCGAATCTTCAAAATCTTCAACTATAAGAATTCTTTTTTTCATTTACCCCGGATCGAGTGTGGATATATTAGATAGTAGTTCGCGGTCGGAAGGTTGGCAACCAAATACAGAAGAATGCCGCCTATCGAAACTCGACAAGCGGCACCTGGGAATTATGCGGCAAATTTAGTTTCGCTTACGAGCCGGAGCCTTTTGCGGAGCGATGTTGTTCTGAGTTTTCAACACCTCGATCAAGCCCTGTGCATCGTCCTTGTATTTATGATTCGCGGGTGCCGCTGTAGCGTATTGCTGAAGCACATTTGCACCTTCTTGGAGAAGGGTCTTGTCTTCCTTGATGTAGCCTTCATTAACCATGCTAATGCCAAGGCCCGCCATCGCATCAAGATTTGCAGCGTCCGATTCAAGCACCCGTTTGTATTCTGCGATCGCATTCGTCGAATCACCCGCTACACGAAAAACGTCGGCCAGGATCAGCATCGCGGAATCTTTTTTCGCCTTATCGGATTCGATCGCAATGTACTCGCCGATCAGCTGTTTGGCCAAGTCACCTTTTGTATCATCTACCTGTTCGGTCGCTACCATCAGCCTGAAAGCTTCTCGACCACCAAAAAGAGCCTGCTGTTTGTTTTTTTCAAACGCAACTTTATCGGTAACATCCTCAGCGGGGGCCGTCTTCAAAATGTTGAAAGAATTGGCAAAAGTTTCGGCCGAATCCGAAAGATCTTTCTTAACACCGTTCATCGCGGTGCGTCGTTCTGTCGGATCAACGATCTTGACGTACTTATTGTAATTCTCAACCGCACGGGCGTTTAGTGCCGCACCTTTATTGTTAAGCAAAACCGGAGCTATTCCGACGAACGTAGGTTCTGCGGCAAAGCCCTCGCTATATTTGGTCACCGCAAGATCATAATCCTTCGCCTGATACGCTGCGTTTCCCGCTTTCAATGCGGCGTCAACTATCTTTGTCGATTCGGCGATCTTCGCATTTTTTTCAGAGACCTCACGTCGTTTTGCCTGAAACTCTGCCTGCTTTTTCTTATCATCAGAGGACATTTGGCTCGCCGCGGTTGCGATCGCTTTCTTCAGGTCGACTTCGCCAATAGTTCGCCCGTCGCCGGACTCCATGATAACTAAAACGCCCTGCATGCCGGGCCGAATATCTTCCAGATATGACGGGGCAGCTCCAGAACCACTTGCAGAAAGCAGATAGACCTTGCCCGCCTCCAAATCCGTGAACGAAAACTTACCACCCTCACCGGTAGTTGCTGTTTTACCTTGGCCATTGACGTCGGTGCGATAGAGTTCGACCTTTGCACCGACGAGAGGCGTCCGGGTGCCGGACTTATCGACCTCGACCATACCATTTACCATAAGTTCGGTCTGGGCCGAAACGCCTACCGCAAAAAATGCGGTAATTAGAAACAAACTTAAAAAAGTGATTCGCAACATAATTTCCTCCGGATTTCGCTCAAACAAACGCTTTTCTACGATGCTTTCTTAAACGATCGGGTTGTGTAAATTAAGCTGATTTTACACCATTCGCCCCTAAACTGTTAAACCGACTAGATATCATTTAAGATTCTTGCTCATTGTGAATACCATCGCCTAAACCACTGTGCTATTTTGGTTTTTCGAGCTTCTATAACTTTTTTCGAAATGAATCAAAGGATCTTCAATTTCAGTTCAGGCCCGGCAGTTATGCCGTTGCCCGTATTAGAACGGGCCCGCGAAGAGATGCTTGCAATCGACGGCGCAGGGATGAGCGTGATGGAAATGAGCCATCGCTCTGCGCGGTTTGGCGAGATTCTCGAGAATTCAGAAGCCGGACTTAGGTCGCTTCTCGCGGTTCCGGCAAATTATCAAATACTTTTTATTCAGGGCGGAGCATCGCTCCAATTTTCGATGGTTCCGATGAATTTGTTGGCCAAGGGAAGCAGTGCCGACTATCTGATCACCGGTGCGTGGGGCGAAAAGGCGATCCGCGAAGCAAAACTCTTTGGACAGGTGAAGGAGATCTACTCATCCGCAGCGGTACGGTTTTCGCGGGTTCCGCAACAGGACGAAGTGTCGCTTTCAGCCGATGCAGCATACGTTCATTACACTTCGAACGAAACGATAGATGGAGTTGAGTTTCCGTACGATCTCGATGGTGGCGGCATTCCGGTCGTCTGCGATGCCTCGTCGAATATCCTTTCGAAGCCGATCGACATCAATAAATTCGCTTTGATCTATGCCGGTGCCCAAAAGAATATCGGGCCGAGCGGCGTGGCCGTAGTTATTATTCGCGACGACCTGCTTGAACGCATTCCGGACGGTTTGGCAACGATGTTCGACTATCGAAGCTTTGCCGGCAATGATTCGATGCCAAATACGCCGAATACTTGGGCAATATACCTGATCGGCCTCGTCTGCGATTGGCTTATGGAGCAGGGCGGACTGGCAGGCATTGCCGAAACTAACCGTCGAAAGGCAAAAGTCTTATACGACGCCATCGATTCGAGCGATGGTTTTTATCAGGGTTGCGCGGACAGAAATGCACGCTCTTTGATGAACGTCACTTTTCGTTTGCAGAATGAAGATCTTGAAAATGAATTCGTCTCGCAGTCAGAAGCGGCCGGGCTCGATGGACTTCGCGGCCACCGTTCGGTCGGCGGCATCCGTGCTTCGATCTACAACGCTTTCCCGGAAGAAGGAGTGCATCGGCTAATTGATTTTATGGACGGTTTCGCCGGGAAGAATGTTTAGAATGTTAATTGGCTGATCGCGTCGAGAAGTTCGCCTTCTTCGTTTTCCGATACGGTTCTAAGGTCGATCAAGAAGCGGTCGTTTTCGATCCTTCCGAACACGGCGATCCTGTTTGAACGAAATTTCGCAGCCAATTCGTCCGCGGTAAGCTCCGCGTGGTCGACCGATACCAAATGGGTAGCTGGTTGGACGCCAGGAGCCGAACCGCCGCCGATCACCGAAACGCCTTCGATCAATTTCAATTCAACTTTCGAAGAACTAGCGATCTTTCCATAAAAACTTTTAAGAAATCTTGCCGACCTCTCGTATATTTCATCGGACGATGCCGCGATCATTCGCAGGACCGGAATCTCGGTAAAGGCCGTTTCCCGTAGGTATGCTCCGAGAGTAGCTTCGAGTCCGGCATAGATCAGTTTGCTTGCCCGCAGAGCGCGAAAAAGCGGATGTCGTCGAATCTTAACTATCAACTCTTTTCGGCCGACGATCAAGCCTGACTGTGGCCCGCCTAGTAGTTTGTCTCCGCTGAACGAAACGATATCTGCCCCGTCTTCGATCGAACGCGAGATAAGCGGTTCATCGCCCAAACCATATTGTGAAAGATCAACGAGTGCGCCGGATCCCGCGTCCTCGAAAAAAGCCAGACCTTTTTCATGCGCAAGTTCGGCAAGTTCGGCGTTTGATGGCGTGGCAGTAAAACCAATTATCTTATAATTTGACGGATGCACACGAAGGATAAGTCCGGTGTTTTCGCCGATCGCCGAGGCATAATCTGATATTTTGGTCCTATTCGTCGTGCCGACTTCCTTCAGATAAGCTCCCGAACGTCCTAACACATCCGGGACACGAAAATCGCCGCCTATTTCAACAAGCTCTCCGCGTGAAACAAGAACCTCTCTGTCTGTAGCCAAGACCGATAAAACGAGGAATGCGGCAGCGGCACAATTGTTGACGATAACGGCGGCTTCAGCACCGGTGAGTTCGCAGATCAGATCTTCGGCAAACCCGCCTCGACGGCCGCGCTTGCCATCACCTATACTCATTTCTACGGTAGCGTAACCGGCGGCCTCGACCATCGCTGCTTTTGCTGCTTCGGAAAGCGGTGCACGGCCAAGATTTGTGTGAACAACGACGCCGGTGGCGTTGATAACCCTTGTTTGCTTGGGTGCGAAAAAAGTTCTGGCAATGGTGTTCAATTTTTCTTCAGCTAGCTCATTCGTATCAATACTTTCAGCTAGGCCATTCGCCATTTTCGAGGTCAATTCGGCCCTGCATTCGTCAATCGATCTCCGACACAGATCAGCAAGCATCCGCTCGCCAGTCAACATTCCCCAAGACCTAGCAGCGGCCGACCGCAGCAGCTCATCAACGGAAGGAAGCTCGCGCCGTGGGTCAATGTTTGTTCTAACAGCGGCATCATTCATCGTCTTATTTTACCTTGAATAAAAGAAAAAAGTAGAAATTCTCCGCTAATTCTGGTCTACTTTTAGAGGCTCTCTGCATTTCCCTTCCGATTCCATCCGAATAATCATGCCAGCACCAGGAAACAATCTTTACAATCGCCTTCCTTCACGAGTCGAACAGGCCGCTACGTTAGACCTCGAAATTTCGCGGCTAGAGGATTCGATCCGAAAACTCAAGATCGATTTCGATATCTATTTCGCCGGCGCTGTAAAACGCGCACCGCTGGAAGCAAGGGCAAGGCTGGAATCGCAAATAAAGCGGATCAGCGACAACCGAACGCTTTCGTATTCTCAGCGGTATCAGTTAAATTCTCTAGTCGCTCGGTTCACTTCTTATCGAGAACTTTGGCGGCGAACGCTGAAAGCTCGCGGCGACGAAGCACTTTAGATATCAAAAGCGGACCAGAAATTTCTGATCCGCTTTTCGCTATAACTTTAGTTGATCCAGAAGGAGTTTTGCACCAGACGGTACGGGTAAATTAATCCGCGACCTTCAATACGTTCTCGGCCTGCGGACCTTTTGGCCCATTAGAGACCTCAAACTCGACTTCCTGCCCCTGGATTAAAGTCTTGTAACCATCACCTGAGATCGCCGAATAATGGACAAAAATGTCCTGCTCGCCGGGTTGCTCGATGAAGCCGTATCCCTTTGCGTTGTTAAACCACTTAACCATACCTACTGTTTTAGACATACTTCAAAAAATCCTCCTGACCAACTGCTATCAGCTGACGGTCTCTCCTACATTTTAAATCGAGTTGTCTACCAAACATACACGCATTCTATGTGTTTCCTTGATGGTTGGATGTGACAAACTCAAAGTCAATGAACTGTGGCGCGGTTTACTTTATAGAAATACGCATTAGTCCTTGCATCACAAGAATTAGCAGAATTGAACAGTGTTTTTTGATTGACGAAAGTGAATCTACTGATATTTTAGTCATGTGTCAAGACATATTTACGTATTTCGTGCTTTTCACTCCAAAATTGACATAAATTCTTTGATAACGGATTATTGACCTCGTTTCAACCGGAAAATTATGTCTAACCAATACGGCAAAGGTAGCTTGCTTTCGTACAACAAATATTTGCGGGTCCGCGAATTGATCGGTCTTCAAGAAACCCTTTCAGAACCGACCAGCCACGACGAATTGCTTTTCATCGTCATTCACCAAACGTACGAACTATGGTTTAAGCAGATCCTCCACGAGGTCGATGCCTGTATCGGATGGATGGATCAGGGACGTTTGTTTCGTGCAAATCATTCGCTCCGGAGCGTGGTTTCGATCGAGCGTATTTTGGTGACACAGATCCACATTCTCGAATCGATGGCCCCGATCGGCTTCCTGGAATTTCGCGATAAGCTGAATCCAGCCAGCGGCTTTCAATCGATGCAGTTTCGAGAACTCGAATTTTCATCGGGGGCAAAGGACGAAACGATCCTCGAGAAATTTAAAGACGACGAGTTTGAATACGGTCGGCTTCGAAAACGATTCGATTCGCCATCGCTCGCCGACGGTTTCTGGGCGTTGGTTGGGCGAAACGGTCTTTCGGTCGGGAGTTACGAAGACCGTGTTCAGGCGACCGTTAAAATGCTTTCGGAGCCGGAACAATATGCAGAGCTATATAATATGCAGGATCTGCTTATCGAACACGACGAATTGATCGTTGCCTGGCGATACAACCATATCCAGATGGTCGAACGCATGCTTGGAATGAAGCCCGGAACCGGTGGATCCGACGGCGTTGGTTATCTGACGACCACGCTCAAGAAAAAATTCTTTCCGGAACTGTGGGAAGCAAGAACGCATCTTAAGATCGCCGAATAGCATCATGAAAAAAATCTTTGCATTTGTCTTTACTTTCATCGGATTCGCTCTAACGGTCGATGGTCAATCGTCCGAACAGGTTCGTGTTACGCTTTTGCACCTTAACGATACGTATCAATTCACGCCGGTCGACGGCGGCAAACGCGGCGGTTTGGCTCGCGTTATGACGATCCGGAAAAATGCTTTAAGAGAGAACCCGAACACGCTTATGACACTTGGCGGCGATACGCTTTCACCTTCGGTCGAGACACGTACATATCGCGGCAAGCAGATGATCGATGCATGGAACATGGTCGGGCTTGATTATGCTGTACTTGGCAATCATGAATTCGACATTAAGACGAACGAGCTTCTCGACCGGATGAAGGAGTCGAAATTCACGTGGCTCGGTGCAAACGTTATCGATACAAAAACGGGGAAGATCTTTGGTGATATGCCGCCGTTCGTGATCCGCTCCATCGGAGGCGTAAAGATCGGATTCATCGGCTTCTTGCTACCCGAGACCAAGGAAACATCTTCGATCGAGGAATCACTTTCCGTCACGGACTATTGCCAGAGGGCAAAGGACTTGGTTCCCAAAATGCGCGAAGCCGGTGCTCACACGATCATCGGCATCACCCATTTGTTTATGGAACAGGATAAAAAACTGGCGGGCTGCGAGAAAATCGACTTGATCCTCGGCGGCCATGAACATACTTTGCTGCAATCTTCGGCAAACGGCACACCGATATTTAAATTGTGGGCAGATGCTCGCGAGGTCGGCAGGTTCGACCTGTTTATCGACAAGAAAACCGGAAAAGTTCAAAACATGGACTGGCAAATAATCCCGGTGACAGATCAGATCGCCGAAGCACCGGAATTCGGACCGGTCGTTACAAAATATAAGGAGTTGCTCGATCAGCTTGAAGTTCGTGTTGGTGCGACAAGCGTTCCGCTGGATGCACTTTCGAAATCGGTCCGAACGAAAGAGACAGATATCGGAAATTTTATCGCGGACTCATATCGTAGATCTGTCGATGCGGAGATTGGATTCGTCAACGGCGGTTCCATCCGCGCCGACCTAAGCTACACCCCCGGGCCGCTTACAAAACGTGACGTACTGTCGATGTTGCCGTTCAACAATCCGATCATCAAGATCGAAATCACCGGGATAACCCTGTTAGAAGTGCTCGAACACAGCGTCGCCCGCAGCCGCGAAGACAGCGAACCCGGACGCTTTCCGCAGGTCTCGGGAATGTCATTCACTTTTGACGCAGCCAAATTGCCGGGCCAACGAATTGTTGAAGCATTTGTTGGTGGGAAACGTGTCGTGGACGAGGCGAAATACACGCTCGCAACGTCTGATTTCCTTGTCTCACGCGGTGGCGATGGTTATACAATGTTCAAGGATGCGAAGATTTTGATCACAGCCGACACGGCTCCGAAAGACTCCGAGGTGTTCGAAAACGCCATAAAAAATTCGCCGAACTCAACCATCTCACCGCGTGTCGAGCGCAGAATAACGCGGCTTAACTAATTGCTGATATTGCCCAGCCGATCGACGCTTTTTACGACGATCTTTTCTATTCTTCTATCGTTTGAAAGCGAAATGGATGTTTCCGACGAGGGCAGAATCGAATAGCTCCACACTGCCTTGTCCTTCGCATAAACCAGATACCAAAAGGCGTTCTGGGCGGCCTTCCATTTAGCGTTTGTAAACTTACCGCTGCGGGTTATTGTAACTTTCGGAGATATCGGCCTTTTCGTTTTGATCCACGGCGAAGCCGGTATAATTGCCTTACGCCGATATGAATTTTCAAGCAGTTCATTCTGAACGCCGCCCTGGTCGTTGCGCAAGGATTTGAAATTGAAGTATAGCTCGCCCGCAGTGCTTTTCGACGCCCGAATATTTTTGATCTGATTCGTGATTTCAGTGACCGGCCAGTTCTCATTCCGGCCTATCCGATACGACGCCAGACCCGGCCATATGTGTCGCGATTTTATGTTCTGCTCGTTCCACCATTTCAGCAATACCGGAAAGCTTTGTGCCGTTCGCGCGGTTTCCCAGTAAAGCTGCGGCGAAAAATAATCGACCCAGCCTTCCTGCAGCCATTTCCGCGAATCGGCATAAAGGCCCTCAAAAGCATTAAAGCCTTCGATCCCTAGCTCCGGCATCGGTTTCCAAATTCCAAACGGCGAGATGCCATACATCATCTGTGGCTTGGCTCGTTTTACCTCACGGCCGACTGTCTGGATAAAGTTGTTGACCTGTAACCGCCGCCAGTCGCCGCGGGGGAGCGGCAATCGTTTCTTAGTGCCGCGTCGGTTCGCTTTGGCGATCTCAGCCATATAGTCGTTCCAGTTCTTGTCATCAGGAAACTCGATATCGTTGCCGTTTTCGTCCTTTTCAATGTACGGGTAAAAGTAATCGTCAAAATGCACGCCGTCGATGTCGTAGCGTTTTACTACGTCCAGAATTACGTTGAGGCTGTGCTTGCTCGCCTCAGGGTCGGTCGGGTCGAGCCATAAGTATTTGCCGTATTTAGCAACCAATTCAGGCCGTTGTTTGGAAATGTGATTCGCGGAAACGGTCTTAGCCGACGGATGATACGCCCGATAAGGGTTAAACCACGCATGGACCAATATACCGCGTTTGTGGGCCTCGGCGAGGATGAATTCGAGTGGGTCGAAAGCCTGAGGTTTGCCCATTTCGCCCGTAAGAAATTCCGACCACGGCTCTAAGCGAGATTGGTACAATGCGTCGGCCATCGGACGTACCTGAAAGATAACGGCATTAAGATTCAGCCGGCTTGCAACATCAAGATCGCGTATCAATTCAGCTTTCTGTTCAGGAACCGAAAGGCCTTTCTTTGACGGGAAATCAATGTTGTCGACGGTCGCGATCCAGGCGGCTCGAAACTCACGGTCGGGTTCCGGCAGTTTTTGCGAATAGGCCGTTAGACTTGCCAACATCAAAGTAACTAAGACAACCTCAATTCTTATTTTCATAGAAAAACCTCAAAAACCTCGTTCGAATAGAGCATCCCTCTTCGCGTCAATCGAAGATTGCCGTCTAAAAACTCGATCAGGCCGTGACCCCGCAAACGTTCGAGTTTTTCAGAGTATTTTTCTTCAAGATCGACAGTAAATCGCTCACGATAATCTGCCAGACTAACGCCTGTGTTTAGCCTCAGCCCGAGAAAGACGAATTCCGATGCGGCATTTATTCTCTCGCGATAAACCTCAGCGACAGTGGCTTTTTCGATGGCATCAACGTATTTCGCCGTGTCGCGTTCATTCGCGTATCGATGATCGCCATCGAATGAATGTGCCGACACGCCGAAGCCGTAAACCGAATTGAGCCGCCAATATTTTGTATTGTGCCGAGATTCGAAACCGGGTTTTGAAAAGTTTGATATCTCGTATTGCTCGTAATCGACAGCCGCAAGCCGGTCGATCATCATCTCATACATTTCGGCCGCAAGTTCATCGTCCGGCAAAGGACGGCGACCCGAACGCAATTGCTCGGCGAGCGGCGTTCCCTGATGAATTTCAAGCAAATATAGCGAAAGGTGCTCGGGGTTCATCGCAATAGCCTCGTCAAGATTTCGCGACCAATCTTCAAGGGTTTGATCCGGCAAACCCGCGATCAGATCAAAACTTACGTTTTCAAATCCAGCCTCGCGAAGCAGTTGAAAGGTTTCGCGAGCGTCGTCCGCATCATGCCCACGAGCGAGCAACTTGAGATCGCGTTCATTGAACGTCTGAACACCAAAACTCGCGCGGTTGACACCGAGCGATCGGAACGCATCAAGCTTTTCCGGCGTGACCGTCGCCGGGTTCATCTCCATTGTGATCTCCGCGTCAGCGGCGACCTCAAACTTTTCACGAACTGTTGTAAGTATTTTTTCTACTTGCTTCGGTTCAAGCAGCGAAGGCGTGCCGCCGCCTAAATAAATAGTATCGATGTCGCGGGCATAAACACCACCGGTAGGGAGTTTACTTTTATCTTGATCGACCCCTTCACTCTCGCTCCTAATCGGGTTTCCGCCCCCGATCTCCGCGCAAAGAGTGTTGACATATTTCTCAACCGCATCGCTGTTGCGATATACATCGGTAGCAAAATCGCAGTAAGAACACCGTGACTTGCAGAACGGGATGTGTAGGTAAACTCCGGCGGGCATTGAAGCGATTATAGAACGTGTCCGGAATAAGTGATATATCCGAAAAGTGAAAAATGGTAGCCGCCTGAACCGATCAGCTATCACTTTTTAATTATCACCTGTCCCAAATGTTAGTGCGTCAATTTTGATTCCAGTGACGATTCCCATATCGATTCGAGTTCGGAAACGGAAGATGAGATGACGTCGTTTCCGTCGATGTTGATATGCAAAGAATCGTCTCTAACTGTTCCGATCACTGCAAAAGGACATGCGCGGACTAGTTCGGTAACGCGTTCGAGGTGATCGGCGTCGAAGGTGACAACAATGCGCGATGGCGATTCGCCAAATAGAATTGCTTCTGCTGAAAGGCCGTTCGATTCAAGTTTGATGGATGCACCGATCGCTTCGCGGCCGAGCGATGTAAAACAGCTTTCGGCGATTCCAACTGCCAAGCCGCCGTCTGAGCAATCGTGTGCGGAATGAAGCAACTCGGCTTCGACGAGAGCGAGGCAGGTTTCCTGGACTTGTTTCTCGAGAGTCAGATCGATTTGGGGCAATGTTCCGCCCTCGATCATCTGGGCTGTCGAAATGCCGTGGATAACGCTCGCATATTCGCTTACCGATAGGCCTTCGGCAGTGGTGCCGAGCAGGGCGATAACGTCGCCGTCATTCTTGAAACCATGTGTGACGATCTTTCGCGTGTCTTCGATCAACCCGACCATTCCGATCGTCGGCGTCGGCAATATTCCGCGGCCGTCGGTTTCGTTATAGAAAGAAACATTGCCGGATACGACAGGCGTTTCGAAGGCCAGGCACGCTTCGGCAATACCATCGATCACGTCAGAGAACGAACGCATTACTTCCGGCCGTTCGGGTGAGGCGAAGTTCAAACAGTTAGTTACAGCGATCGGTCTTGCACCGACGCAAACGACATTTCTTGCGGCTTCGGCGACGGCGTGTTTCGCTCCTTCTTTCGCATCGACCGCCACGTATCTTCCTGGCCCGTCAAGGCACATCGCGACCGCCCGACGTGTTTCTTTTATGCGAATGACAGCCGCATCTCCTCCAGGCAATACCGCGGTGTTTGTCCGCACCATCGAATCGTACTGCTCGTAAACCCAATGCTTGGAACAAATGTTTGGCGAAGCCAATAGCGTTTTCAACGCTCGTTCCGGGTTCACAGTTCCATGTTCAAGGTTAAAATCCGCAGACTTTGCACCTTGAACTTTGAACCTTGAACTGCTTTCCGCCATCGGCCGTTCGTATTTCGGAGCTTCATCGGTCAACGCCTGCACCGGCAGATCGGCTTCGAGCACGCCGTTGTGCATGATCTTGAGCCGGTCGCCTTCAACTACTTTGCCGATAACGACCGCATCAAGATCCCACTTATTGAATATCTCAACCAACTCTTTCTCGCGGCCCTTTCGGGCAACGATAAGCATTCGCTCCTGCGATTCCGACAGCAGCATCTCGTAAGCTGTCATGCCGGTTTCGCGTTGCGGAACGAGCGTCAGATCAAGTTCGAGTCCGGTTCCGGCACGGGCCGCCATTTCCACCGACGATGACGTTAACCCGGCGGCGCCCATATCCTGAATACCGGCGATCGCACCGCTGCGCATCGCTTCGAGACAGGCCTCGAGCAACAACTTTTCAAGGAACGGATCGCCGACCTGAACCGTCGGACGTTTCTCTAGCGCCTCATCATCAAACTCGGCCGATGCCATCGTCGCACCGTGAATGCCGTCGCGACCGGTCTTTGCGCCAACGTAAAGTACAGGATTTCCGATTCCTTCAGCTTTGCCAAAAAAGATCTGGTCTTTCTTAACGATCCCAAGTGCGAACGCATTGACCAGCGGATTGAGCGAATATGATTCGTCGAAAACGACCTCACCGCCGATCGTTGGCACGCCGAAACAATTTCCGTAATGGCCGATGCCTTTGACGCAGCCTTTTAGAATGGACTTGTTGCGATTGCCGTGTTTTTCGTCCGAAAGCGGGCCAAAGCGAAGTGAGTTCATTGCCGCGACAGGCCTCGCTCCCATTGTAAAAACATCACGCAAGATTCCGCCGACGCCCGTCGCGGCGCCCTGAAACGGTTCGATAAAGCTTGGGTGATTATGCGATTCGACCTTGAACGCAACGCACCAATCGTCACCGATATCGACCACGCCGGCGTTCTCGCCCGGCGGCACGATCACTCGCGGCCCGCTTGTCGGCAGACGCTTAAGGTGAACGCGCGAAGATTTGTACGAACAATGCTCCGACCACATCACGCTAAACACGCCAAGCTCTGTCAAATTTGGTTCGCGGCCCATTATCGCGACGATCTTTTCGTATTCTTCGGGCTTAAGGTTGTGCTGCTCGACGATCTCTGCGGTTATTGCGGTCATTTAGTGCTTCTCGGTTATGAAATCAATGGCTGAAATAAACATAAGAGTTTATGCGGTCAAGCAAGTTTTTTCAAACCGCCGCCGATAAACTCTTAAAGATTCAATAATGCTGAATTTCGGTTATTGCATCGCCGGAGCGCCCATTGCGGCCCATTCCTCTTTCGACGGGCCATAGACACCGGGAATTACAAGTCCGGCCTGCCGCATCAGAACGGTCATTTGGCCCCGATGGTGGGCTTGATGAGCAAGAAGGTAATGTAGAGTTAGACCTCGTGCCCATGTCTCGCCATACATCTCGTCGGATTCGCGAAGAGTTTCATCGTTCCACTTCGAGCCTACCTGTTCAGCCACCGAACTCGCCGCTTTTTCGAATGCGGCAACGATCTCGGACGCTGATTCCGGCCGATCAAGGTCGTGGCCGGGAGCATCGATCTTCAGGCCGACTAAGCCTAGCATTTCCCCAAGAGTCTGCGTGATGTGCCATCCAAGAAAGCCGAGATCGCGGCCCTCCGGTGTTATTTGCTGCGATAGCGATTCATCCGTCAAGACGGCGAGTGTTTTGATAGTAATTTCCGATTCGTAAGTCCACGCTCTACTAAAATCTTCCAGTTTTCGAAACATAATCTCCTCCGGTAGTATATCGTTGCACCGACGAAACTACATCCTCGTAGATTCAATGTCAAGTGCGGATCTTCGGTCCGTTCGATTCATCTATTTTGCTTCGGTTCTTGCCAGGATCTTGTTTATTTCCGCACGCAGAATTTCCGGTTTAACAATGCCCTGATGTGAGTAAGCAAGGTCGCCGTTTGGTGCGAAAAGAACGGTGAACGGAAGTCCGCCGGACCAGTCTTTAGAGACCGATGAGATGGCCGCGGTTTCGTCGGGTGTGATGAGCAAATACGAAGGCATTGTCGCTTTCATCTGGCGAAGAAATTTTGGAACGCCGGTTGTAAGTTCCTCTTCGAAATCAAGCGAAACGGTAATGAACTCGATCTTACCCGTGAATTCTTCGTCTATCTTTACAAGATCGGGAAATTCTTCGATGCACGGTGTGCACCATGTCGCCCAAAAATTTATCAGCAATGGCTTTCCATTTGGCTTGATCAATACAGCAAACTGTTTTTCGTCGATCTTGGTAACGATTGGTTGGGCCGGAGCGGTCGTTTTAGTAGCCGTTTGGGAATGCACGGAAACAGCAAAAACGAGAACGAAAAGCCATCCCAATGAGATGGCTTTCGTTGAACTAAAATTGATCGTAATACGCATTATTTTGCAGGCTTTCCTTCTATGCCGACTCGCTTGATCGAACAGCCGAATGCATTTGTTTTCGCCTTTTCGATCGCGCTTCCGGCTAGAGCCGAATCAAAGGCCGATTTTAAATACCGTTCCTGAATATTCTTACCCGACCGGTCATTATCGATCGCACCGTGATATTTCAAGATGTTATTCGCGTCGAAGTAGAAAGCTTCCGGAGTAACCGTCGCACCAAACTGATCGGCAAGCTTGTTGTCGGTATCGATCAGCATCGGAAACTTGAAGTTCTTCTGCGCGTCGGTCGTTACCCATTCCAGCGATTCCGCGTCCCGATTGTTAGCATTTACACCAATGAACGTGATGCCCTTTGCCTGGTATTCCGCCGCGATCTCGTCGATACGGTCGATATAAGCTTTCACGACCGGGCATTGCGCCGAAAGGAACACGATCACTGCACCGTTCTTTCCCTTCAGATCGTTGAAAGAATGCTCTTTACCGTCAATTCCGGTAAGTTTGAAATTCTCAAGCTTCGCACCGATCTCCATTCCGCCCGCGTTGGTTATACTCGGGTTCAAAACAAAAGCCAGCATTGCGAAAAGCGACAAAACGACAAGTATTCTTTGCTTCATTTCTAAATTGTCTCCCTTTCTGAATATTCTTTAATCGTATCAGACCATTCCCCGTCGAACAACTTTTTTAGTTTATATGTTGCTATTTACGGCTCAGGGCTGATTCTGGTTTCATATACCAATACATCACTAGATATAGCGATTTTTTTTGTTCGGATAAATTTCCTGATCGCGACGAGATGCTATAATTCGATAACTTTCGCCAATGATCGAACCCGGCACACAAATCGAGCAATATCAACTGATCTCGGTCCTTGGAACGGGAGGAATGGGCACGGTTTTTCTGGCTCTAGACAAAAGGTTAGGCAGGAAAGCAGCGTTAAAGTTTCTTGCAAAGGAATTTGTCGGCGACGGCGACCATCTCGAAAGGTTCATCCGCGAAGCCCGGGCTGCCTCATCGCTTAATCATCCGAATATCTGCACGATCTTCGACATCTTTTCCGATTCTCCGCAACCGTTCATCGCGATGGAATTTGTTGAGGGCGAACCGCTTTCCGTAATGATCGCCCGAAGCCCTCGCACCATCCGCGAAACCGTTGATATTGGAGTTCAGGTCGCCGATGCCCTCCATGAGGCCCACGCGAACGGCATAATCCACCGCGACGTAAAGCCTGCAAACATCATAGTCACGGCACGCGGCCGGGCCAAGATATTGGATTTCGGCTTAGCGAAAAAAGTGTCTGCACCGATCGGCGATCTCCGCGACCTATCGGTAACGCGCCCGGGAATGATACTTGGAACGGCATCATACATGTCGCCGGAACAAACTCGCGGTCTTGATCTCGATCCGCGAACCGACGTTTGGAGCCTTGGCGTGACGATGTTTGAAATGATCACGGGCAAACTTCCGTTTTCAGGCGAGACCGTAGCGGACACGCTTGCATCTATATTAACGAAAGCAACGCCGACGGCGAGCCTTTTTGGTACCGAGATCATTCCGGAATTCGAGCAGATCATTTCGAAGGCTTTGGAAAAACGGCCGAGCGAAAGATACAAAAGCGCCGCCGAATTAATAAACGATCTAAAAGCGCTAAGTGCTATTTTGGCGGCGGCTCTTACGGAAAACTCAGCAAAATCCGAAGCCGCAGACCGGAATGAACGCACCCAGATATTTGCAAACGCGACGACCGAATTCGGGCCGAGAATGCTCACCGGTGAAGATATTCGTGCCCGTAATCTTCGTCCAAATAATCTTTCAACGGTCTTAAGTCCAATAATCGGGCGCGAACGCGAACGTAATCAGGTTATTGATCTGCTGAGAGACCCCGCGATAAGGCTCGTAACACTTACGGGGATCGGCGGGACAGGAAAAACGAAACTCGCGCGCTCCGTGGCTGAAGAAGTTCTGGCGGATTTTACCGATGGCGTATATTTCATCGAGCTTGCATCGATCACCGATCCGGATCTGGTTATTCCCGCGGTCGGGAAACCGCTTGGTATCGAAGACGGGGGAAGTCGCCCGATCTTTGAATCGCTGATCGAATGGCTCAGCAGAAAAGAGATCTTGCTTGTTCTGGATAATTTTGAGCAGGTTGCCGAAGCATCCGATATTCTTTCGAAGGTTCTGGAACAGACCGAGAAAGCGAAGATCCTGGTAACAAGCCGCTCGCTTTTAAAGCTAAACTTCGAACGCGAATTTGCCGTACCGCCGCTATTTGTTCCGACGAACAAGATAGATTCGATAGATGAAGTCCGGACGAGCGAATCGGTTCGCCTCTTTGAAGCTCGTGCACGAGCCGCAAAACCGGGCTTTAGTGTAAACGCTTTGAACGCCGAGACGATCGTAAATATTTGCTCACAACTTGATGGCCTGCCGCTTGCGATCGAGCTTGCTGCTGCTCGAATTCGAATTCTTTCGCCCGAGTCCATCTTTGAAAGATTGGGCGACCGCATGCAGCTCCTTAGCGGCGGCGGCCGAGATCTTCCGGATCGCCACCGAACGATGCGCGACATGATAGCGTGGAGCTACGATCTTTTGACCGAAGAAGAACAAAAGCTTTTCAGGCGTCTGGCGATATTTTCAGGTACTTTCACTATCGACGCTGCCGATAATATTTGCGGCAATGATGGCGACACATTCGGAAGCAACATCCTTGACCTGGTCGCGTCCCTTTCCGAACAGAGCCTGATCACTGAACGAACCGCTCCGCTCGGCGAGATACGTTTTCGGATGCTTGGCGTCGTTCGCGATCACGCCCTTGAGCTGCTCAAAGCAACGGGTGAATTCGACCGTTTGTCCGAGGCTCACGCAGCATTTTATTCGCGTGCGGTTGAAGAGGCCGAACCAAAGATACAGACCGCAAGTCCGGGCGAGATATTTCAATTATTTGAGATCGAACACGATAACATCCGATCGGCGCTTTCTTGGTCGCTTGTCAAATTACCAGCAAGGGCGATCAGGATCGCAGTCGCGATGCGAAATTTTTGGCTGCTTCACGGACATTTGACGGAGGGCTTCGTATGGCTGACCAGCATATCGGCCTTGGCGGAACATGCCACGCCCGAACAAAGATTTAAGCTTTTTAGCGGACTCGGCCTAACGGCGAGATTTCGCGGAGATCATGATGTTTCTCGCAGGGCGTACGAATCAGGCCTTGCGGCGAGCACAGAAGCCGGCGACCGAAATGGGATCGCCGCATCCAATCGAGGCCTCGGTTTGGTTGCGATGCAGCAGAACGAGTTCGACGCGGCTCGCGATCATTTTAGCAAAGGGCTGTCGATCAGCCGCGAACTAACCGATGATTACGGAGTTGCAATGTCGTTGAGCTTTCTTGGCGATCTTTTCCGTGTTGAAAATAACCATACATCGGCGTTGCCGCTCTTCGAAGAAGCATCAAAACTGTTCCGCGAACTCGATCGAAAAGTTGCTCTTGGCGATTCGCTAAACAATCTCGGAACCACGCGTTTTCTGACCGGAGATTCTTCAGGGGCAAGGACTAGCTTCGCGGAAGCTGCAGAAATCGCGGTCGAGATCGGGAACAAGATCACGCTTTCACATTCGCTTGACGGCTTTGCCGCGATCGATACTGAGATCGGCGAGTATGAGCGAGCCGCGATGCTAGCCGGTTCGGCCGAGTCGATCCGGGAAACGATCGGCTACAAGAACGAGCCCGCCGAACTAGCTTTTCGAGAACGTTATCTTTCAGTTCTAACAGAAAAAATGCGGGAAGCAGATTTTCAAGATTCTTATACTGCAGGTTCCTCAGCAGACCCAACCACTTTATTTCGTTCAGCGGCACATTGAATGTTGCTGCGACAAAATTTTAACTAGCCAAACATTCTAGGAATACGGCGCTGAATGTTCTTCGGCAAAAGAATTTCCATCGCATCATCGACAGTCACAATGCCCGCTATGTCTCCATCGTCATCGATTACCGGCAACGCTAAAAGATTATATTCAGCGATCATTCGCGCCACCTCATCCGAGGTCTCAGATGGATGAGCGAATCTAAATTCGGTTCGCATTATGTCTTCGAGCTTTTGATCCGGTTCGGCAAGAATCAGGCTGCGTAAGGTTATCAGCCCGCAGATCCGCCACGTTCCTTCGGCCTCGACGACGTAAATGTAATAGATCATTCCCGGCGTTTCGGCCATTGCTCGAAGCCGGAGAAACGTTTCGCCAACGGTCAGTTCACGGGGAAAAACGACAAAATCTGTGGTCATTAATCCGCCGGCCGTATCATGTTCAAAATGCATTAGCTCGGCGACGTCGGCTCGCTCTTCTTCTTCCATCAGATTGAACAATTCTTCGGCTTTCTCATCATCCATCTCATCGAGCACATCAGCTGCTTCATCGGGCGACATTTCCTCGAGAATGTCCGCAGCACGTTCCTCGTCCATTTCTTCAAGGATACGGGCCTGTGCTTCGGTCGACATTTCCTCGAGCGTGTCGGCGGCGGTTTCGTTGTCGAGACTTTCAACAACTTCTGTTCGATGGATCGGCGAAAGTGTTTCGGCAAGCTGAGCGATCTCGACCGGATGAAGGCGTGAAAGTTTGTCTCGCGAGGATTTTAGCTGAACGGTCGCGGTTGCGGTATCGGTCGCCAAATAACCGACATCGGCCCAATCGATCACCTCCACAGGCCGATCGCTTCCGTAAAAACCCTTCGGCATTAGGCGGCGGAGAAAGCCTTGAAAGCTGACATCGGCACCCGAAACCCGCCATTCGTCGCCGGTTTCGATAAGTTGGACATCGTTGACCCGAACGACCCGCTTTCCATCAACATCTATAAGCTGATTGTCGAGCACATCCTTGCCCAAAAGCACTTCGCCGTCGCGGCGTTCAAACGGCGTAAGGTTCAACTTTGCCGAACTCATCTTCGTGCCTTTTTCGCCAAACTCGGAGATGTTTCGCTGCGGAATAAAGAAATTCCGCCGCTGAAATCGGGCTATAATGCCTATCACAGGCGGATAATCGTCGCTTCCGTAGCGAACCAGAACGTCACGGATCGAAGCGATCTGTTCACCGCGCGAATCAAGCACCGGCCGGCCAAGCATTTGCGATAAGTAAAGCACTAAAAGAAAGATACCGCAGAACGGACTTCTCACGAAACAAGCGACTAAATTACGGCTAGAAATTATGTTTGCAAATCTCGGCAAATGTGCTAATCTGTTTCTCCGCTGTGATGAACATTGTTTGTCATAAACAAACAATTCACAGCAGACTGACCGTTCACCCTGACTGAATCAAAATTTAATCTTTCTGCTTCTTTAGGCCAACCGCACTAAATATCATGAAGCCGCTCGGAACAATCTTTATTGCGATCCTAGTCTTTGGGCTCCCCGCTTTGGCCCAACCGTCCGGTCGTGTGTTCGATAATTTTGACCGATCTCAGGGTGTGATCGTTTATCGACCGCCGCAACCTGCCCCACCGGCTGATCCGAATGCCGGAAAAGTCGCGAAGCGAGTTAAACGAAGCGGTAAATGGGTGACGATCTACACCGATCCGCTGGTCAAAAAGACCGGTCAATCGAAACCAACAGTCAGAGTTGCGGAAAGCCTTGCCCTCCGTGAAGCCCAGCAAAATCGTTCGACTACTCGTTTGATAATGGGTTCGCCGTCCAACGGACTTAAAGGGTTTACGACCGGAAACGCTTTGCACGATCAATATATCGTCGAATCGAGCCGCAAGTACCGCATAGATCCGCTGCTTATCTATGCACAGATGCATCAGGAATCGTCTTTCAAGATCAAAGCGACCTCGCACAAGGGCGCAAGCGGCCTAATGCAGCTAATGCCCGGCACGGCTCGACGATTCGGCGTCACTTCGATCTACGATCCGAAGCAGAACGTTGAAGCCGGCGTTCGTTACATGCGTTGGCTGCTCGATCATTTCAATCAGGATGTGGTGCTCGCTTTGGCCGGTTACAACGCCGGCGAAGGCGCCGTGATGAAATACGGCTGGAATGTCCCGCCTTATCGCGAAACGAAAGAATACGTTCGTCGAATATCGGCACGGTATAACTCGATATCCGATCCCAAATATGTTCAATCGGCTCGGTCGATGGATAAGCAATTAGCGAAGTTCGAACAAAAGGAATCGGCCCCGCTAACCGT
>JBGTKQ010000056.1:0-5218 GCA_041744555.1 Pyrinomonadaceae bacterium | reverse complement strand
TGTCGGCAGTCGTGGAAGCGAAAGTTCTGTATACCCGCCTCCTGGAGTGCGGACCTCCAAGCGTTCTTTACATCCACAGATATTCCAAAAACTATGTACTCGGGACCTTTTGGTGATCTCTCCCATAGCTCAAGAAGTTCTTTCTTTAGTCGTTGTGTTATTCCGACCGTTCTTGCGGTTTGGGTTTTAGTGTTAGTTTGCGGAATGAAGATCTGCCTGCCCGACAGATCCACGTCCTTCCATTTCATCGCAAAAATCTCACCGCGCCGCATTCCGGTGTCGAGGGCGCAGATCAGGATTGGCCGGAGATGGGAACGGCGACCGTTGCAGGCACGCAGCAAGGCCTCCTCTTCTTCATAGCTCAGCACCCGGTCCCTTTTCGTTTCCAGGGCTGTGGAGATGATCCCTTTGCATTTCGCAAACGGATTGAGGATCAGCCAATCGTTCTGGATCGCGAAGTTCAACATCGCTTTGAGCTGCTGCAATTCCCGGTTGACGGTAGTGATGCTGCGCGGACGGTGCTGTTCCACTTTGACCTTGATAGTCTTCGTTCGTTTCGTCTTTGGGTTGTAGACCTGCCGCAATTCGTTTACGTATTTAATCACCGGTGTTGCGATTCGGGTGTTCTTGAACTCTTCGATGTCGCTCGCTTTAATCAGCCGAATGGGTTTCTTTCCGAAGTACTGCTTCAGATTCTTTACAACGGATTTGATGGAGCTGCTATCCCTTCTCCCCGACACCCTAATTTCATTGAAGTAGACCGGAGGAGCCAACCTAACAGCAGAATACTTGTCGGCGAGTTCAGCGAAAGTGATTCGATCGGCTTGCAGTGCATCGGAGCCATGCCGGAGCATTTCGCTTCGCATCTCCTCTACAGCTGCCCGTGCGTCTATCTTTCTATGGATCCTTTTATATTTCTCACGCTTTTTTCCGTACTCGTCCGAGTACTGAAGACGCGCGTATAGACTTCCTTTCTTCTCAACCCAAAACCGAGGATTCGCCCGTCGATTGCTAATATTTTGATCGTATTTTCCCTTCATTTTTCCCTATAAGGTAGTGAAAACCTCTTATATTTGCAGATAACGGATGTTATATCACACCCGTATTAAATGAAGCAAATACAGTATGTTATGAGGATTGATGATTAGAAATGATAATACAATTTGCCCAAATTTTGAAACTGTTAACCGAAGGGTTGTAAGTTCGAGTCTTACCTGCGGAGCCATTTTTTCAAGGAGAGGCTTTTTCTAAATGCCTCTTTTTAATTGTCTTTTCTCCGCGCATTCTGTGGTAAGGTTCGCAATTCTTTTGCCAAAACCACAGAATTCACAGATTTGTAACCGAGGGTTCCAGAGCAGTCTTCCGTCACTTAAGTTTTCAAAGATCTAACTATGTCGTTCGCCGTTACTTTAGCGTTGATTTCTTCCAATCTGGCAAGGTTTTGGGTTAGAATCATTGCCGTTCGGGAGAAATAAACTATGGCGAAAGCAGTTCTCAAAACCCAGGAAACCGATGCAAGCGTCGAAGACTTTTTGAACTCGGTCGAAAACCCGGAGCGGCGGGCCGATGCTTTTTGTGTGCTTGAGATGTACAAGCAGGTGACGGGCGAAGAGCCGCGAATGTGGGGACCGGCGATCGTCGGATTTGGCCACTGTGTTCTGAAATACGATACCGGCCGTGAGTTCGACTGGATGCTTGCGGCCTTTAGCCCGCGAAAGGCAAACATGACGCTGTATGTGATCTGCGATTCGCCGAAGCAACCCGAGTTGCTCGCGAAACTTGGGCGACACACCTCGAGCAAAGCCTGTCTCTACATCAAACGGCTTTCGGAGGTCGATGAAAGCGTCCTCGAGACGATCATCAAAGATTCCTACGTGCATGCGAAACGATCCAAGTAAGATCAAGCTAAAGTTCCAGGCCGGTGTGTGATTCAGAAACACTTTCGATAAGAAAGAACTGAAAGCTAACGAATCTGTGTTGACAAGAAACTTACCTATTTAATTAAAAAAAGATAGCGCTGGTCGGAAAGCGGCATAAGTTCTCTTTCGAATGGCCGCCCTAATTCTTTCAGTTTTGATTCGAGGGTTGGGCCGCCGAAGAAGAGTCTTCGTCGTCCTCGTGACCATTTTAGAAGGGCGGGTAGTTTTTCTGAGAATTTATCAAGAGCGCGGCAAGTGATGGTCTTCTCTTCGCTGATCTGCACCTCGTGAAATTGTCGCATGACTACGCTCACACGGTCTTCGAGTCCCAATTTCGAGACGGCCAAATTCAAAAATTCAGACTTCTTCTTTTTTGCGTCGATCAGCGTCGCGGACAGGTCCTCACGAACCAACAGACACGGAATCGCGGGCAAACCAGAGCCGCTGCCGATATCAGCAAAACGTGCACTCTTGGGCAAATGCTCGACCAGTTTCAACGATTCCAGAATGTGCCGTGTGGCGAATTCGCTCGGCGAACACGGCCCGACGAGATGAAGGATCGGATTGTGTTCTTGAATTACTTCGTAAAAATCGGCAAGCCGTTCAAGGTGTTTGTCAGCAAGATCGACACTAAAAAGCGATTGATGGGCTTTGAGAGATTGAATTAGTTCTTCACGCATTCACAAGAGTTTCACCTGAAAGGGAAAAGAACGCAAAGTGAAATGCAGAAGCCCGCACGTGAGTAAGGGCGTTGCTCGAAAGGTGAACAGATCTTATTTACGTGCGGACTTCGAAAAATGGTGCGGACGAGAAGAATCGAACTTCCACTGCCTTGCGGCAACAGGCTTCTGAGACCTGCGCGTCTACCAGTTCCGCCACGTCCGCATTTGGGCGAAGACTGAGAATACTAATTCAGAGGCTCAAATTCAAGATTGGGCTTTGGGTTTGATATAGTCGAGCTAAGTGGTGGCCGATATTAAACAAAATTTGAAAGAGGTTAGGAGCCGGATCGCTACGGCGGCTGAACGTGTCGGGCGCGTTGCCGAAGACATAAAACTTGTCGCGGTCAGCAAGATGCATCCGCCGGAAGAGTTGATCACGGCGCTCGGTTGCGATGTTATTGCGCTGGGCGAAAACAAGGTTCAGGAAGCCGAAAGCAAGATCCCGGAAGTTGGCCGCACGACGGCGGAATGGCACCTGATCGGCAATCTGCAGAAGAACAAGGCACGGAAGGCCGTTCAGCTTTTTGATGTAATTCAGACCGTCGATTCGCCCGAACTCGTTCATCGGCTTGAGCGTATTTGTGTAGAAGAAGGCCGCAAATCATTGTCTGTGTACGTTCAAGTCGATCTGGCTGGGGAAGCGACAAAATCGGGCGTGCCGGTGGCACAAGTGCAGATGGTGGTCGAATCCTTGAAGCGTTGCGAACGGTTGCGGTTCGATGGGCTGATGGTGATCCCGCCATATTTCGACGAAGCTGAAATGACGCGGCCATTCTTCAAAAGACTTAGAGAATTACGCGATCGGTTAGTGGATGAGAATGCGTTCTCCGGCACCGTTGCGGAAATTTCGATGGGAATGAGCCATGATTTTGAGGTCGCAATCGAAGAAGGTGCTACGGTCGTGCGGGTGGGAACAGCGATATTTGGAGAAAGAGGTTAAACAACGGATTAACGCGGATTTTCACGGATAATTGTTCATTTTTTGCGCTAGGATTAACCACTTTTTATGTCATCCAGATGCTTTTTCTGCGGAAATCTGCGGTAATACGTTGTTAGAATAAAGAAATGCTTTCTACGACTGTCTATCCTTTTATCTGGCTTGCCGGATGGGCACTGTTCCTGGTGTTCCTGTTCTTCATGATCTTGCGGCTAGTCTTCAATTATTCCGATCCGAATCCGTTTGGGAAGGTTGGTAGGTTTAGTTTCAAGATCAGGAAAATGACCGAACGATTCGTATATCCGGCGGCTCGGTTTTTAGCGAATTTCAAAGTAGATACCCGGCTTGCACCGCTGGTGGTGATCTTCGTCGGGCTGGCGATCACTTATTTTTCACTGTCGATACTCGGCAATGCATTCTTTATTATTGACGGGCTTTCACTTGCCGTCTCGTCGGGCAATATCAAGGCGACGATCGGGTTCATTTTGTATGGCCTTTTGTCGTTATTCGTCCTGTTCGTTCTCTTGCGATTTGTTTCGCAGTGGTTCGTTTTCGCAAACAACACATTTCTCGCGTTCGTCAAAAAAGTTACCGATCCGGTAATGATTCCGGCTCAACGATTGATCCCGACGGTCGGCATGTTCGACCTCTCGGCGATGGTCGTGCTGATCGTGATCTTTATTTTGCAGGCGATCGTAATGTCAACGCTGATCCGCAGTTAGGATGATTGAGATCGTCGAAAACAACGGTATGGCCGAGTTTCAAATTCGCGTCGTTCCAAGAGCTTCGAAGACCGAGATCGTAGGCGAAATGGGCGGGGCGGTGAAGGTGAGAGTTTCCTCACCGCCGGTGGATGGAGCGGCAAATGCGGAGTTAATAAAGCTTTTCGCCAAACGCTTCGGTGTTGCGAAATCAAATGTCGAGATAGTTTCGGGGCTCGCCTCCAAATCGAAGCGAATTCGTGTTACGGGCGTTACGGCCGAAGCGGTTCAAGATGCACTCGGCTGATCGGCTTTTTCTGGCGGCGATAGGTTTTTCGAAACGCCGCAAAAGCAACAATCCCAAGCGCAAAGACGGATGCAACTTCGGCGATCAACGCCGTTGTTAGCGTGGTCCAGCTAAGGGCGGCACGAATATCGATCGTCTGCTTGATCGTCAGGACACCCGCGAGTAAGAACAGCCCGCACAAGAACAGAACCGTTGAGTTTTTTCTCATACGGGAACAATTAGACACCTTCGGGGTAAATTCGCTGTGTCCGAAGTATCAATTGTTTGTAAATAATGCAGCGTTTTGTTGGGCTAAGGCTTGCGTGATATATTTTCAAGTTCGGGCAGAAACGCGACATGCCCAACCTACAACCAAGTAAAAGACGACAAAGGAAACTCGATAAATGTCAGGACACTCCAAGTGGCACACCATCAAGCATAAGAAGGGCGCTCTCGACGCTAAACGCGGCAAGATCTTTACGAAGATGATCAAAGAGATCACGGTCGCGGCGCGAACGGGCAACAGCGGCGACATTGATGCAAACGCGCGTCTGCGTAAAGCCGTAACCGACGCCAAGGCGCAGAACATGCCTAACGACACTATCGACCGAGCGATCAAACGCGGGATGGGCGAGCTCGAAGGCGTGAACTAC
>JBGTKQ010000055.1:0-6495 GCA_041744555.1 Pyrinomonadaceae bacterium | reverse complement strand
TTCCGTGAGCGCTAACTTGTGAAAGCCCTGATTTATAAAGAGTTTAGCTAAAAGACGCGGCTTTTGCGAATGTTTACTTGCTTATCGATGGCGCTTCGGCACAATAAAAACGGGAGTTTCACGATTTTGAATGCTTTGCTTCCATCGAGTGAAGTTTCTGGCAGTTTTCCGAACTTATGACTTTGGCTGAATGTGAAAAGAGCAATGGCCGAATCTTCAGCATTTTGCTGCACACGATCTTTTTCCTTTCCGGAATCGCGACCGTGTTGATCGGGCAGGTTTTGCCGATCCTTACGATCAAATACGCATTGACCGACTTACAAGCCGGCTACCTATTTCCGGCACAGTTTTCAGGTTCGATAATCGGCACGGTAGCGACAGATTGGTTCGGGCGAAGAGGCAAGTTAGCGTTGGCAGCAACGATCGGTTCATTTGCGATGGCGATCGGGCTGATAATGATGAATGTCGATTCCTACGCCCTTTGTCTCGTCGGGTTCTTCGTAAACGGCGTCGGCATTGGTCTCACGCTTCCGGCTATAAATATTCTGATCCTTGAACTGAATCCGCTTCGGGCGGCGTCGGCGCTAAGCTTTCTGAACTTCTTTTGGGGTGCGGGAGCGATCCTTTCTAAGCCATTTATTGACATAACAGCGAGGGAGAACAACATTTTCCTGCCGACGGTTCTACTTGCTGTGCCACTTACTCTCTTCGCACTATTCCTCTCGATCCGGAAGAAAGAACCGGAGGCGAAGTTTAAGAAAAGCGATGAAGCTGAATTGGGTCTTGCTCCTATTTGGTCCTTGCCGATCGCGTGGATGATCGCGCTTTTTCATTTCATCCATGTCGGATTTGAAAGCGGAATGGGCGGCTGGCTAACGTCGTACACCGAACGGATCGAAAGTCCGTCAGCGATCGGTCTGCTTTCGCCGACGTTGCTCTACTTTTTGTTTTTCGTCATCGGTCGGGGAACGGCTCCGCTTTTCTTTAGAATTTTGGACGAAAATAAGATGATCTTCCTGAGTATTTTGGTCATCTTGGCCGGAATGATCGTCACGCTCGCAGCGGCAAATATTTTTGTCCTGAGCATTGGAGCCGCAATTGCCGGTTTTGGGACATCAGCAGTTTTCCCCACGAATGTATCACGATTTTCTCGGACGTTTGGCGAAGGTGCAATGCGGCGAGCAATGCCGTTGTTCATCTGCGGAACGCTTGGTGCGACTGCGGTTACGTGGCTAATTGGATATGTTTCCGATAGTACGGGCAGCCTCCGAAACGGTATGGGCGTGTTGCTTGCGAGTGTTGTAATATTGCTCGCTATCCAGATCTTTCTTTCGCTCCGCAAGCCTTTAACTTAGATCTAGCGTCGTGAGATATTCGCGAAAATCCTTGGACAGGTCGTCGCGCTTCAGTGCATATTCAACCGTCGCGATCAAAAATCCAAGCTTGTCGCCCGCATCGTGGCGAACGCCTTCAAGCTTTACAGCGTAGAAAGGCCGTTCCTTTAGCAAGATCCTCATCGCATCGGTGATCTGGATCTCGCCGCCCGACCCAGGAGTTGTTTTCTCGATCGCGGCAAAAATGTCCGGCGTGAAAATATATCGGCCGATGATCGCTAGGTCTGACGGAGCATCGGCATAGGCCGGCTTTTCGATCATGTCCTTTATCCGAAAAACGCCGGGCTCGACCTCGTCGGCATCTATCACGCCGAACCGCGAGATCGCTTCACCTGAGACCTGCATCGTCGCAATAACCGGGGCGTTATACTTTTCGTAAACGTCCATCATTTGGCGCAAAGCGGGCCGTTCGGCATCAACAACGTCGTCCGCGAGCAAAGCCGCAAATGGTTCGTCGCCTACGAAATCCTTTGCTTGGTAGATCGCGTGGCCAAGCCCCAACGCCTGTTTTTGCCGCGTGTAACTGATCTTAGCAATGTCCGAAATGGCACGAACTTGTTCGTATAATTCGGTCTTTCCTTTCTCTTTAAGAACCTCTTCCAGTTCGAACGAGATATCAAAATGGTTCTCGATCGCGCTTTTGTCGCGGCCGGTAATGATCAGAATTGATTCGCAGCCGCTCATCACCGCTTCTTCGACAGAGTACTGAATGAGCGGCTTATCTACGAGCGGAAGCATCTCTTTCGGCGACGCCTTTGTTGCCGGAAGGAATCGCGTGCCGAGGCCTGCTGCGGGGAAAACTGCTTTTCGAATTGTTTGAGCCATACAAGATTGCTAAATTATGGTTTCGCCCCAATCGGCTAAACTTAAAGTTTAGGGCTTTTTGTATGGCGAAACAAACTTGGTTTCGGGGCAAATTATATGTTGGACCTAAATTTTGTACGAGAAAATTTTGACGCCGTGAAACAGGCGCTATTGAACCGAACATTTCCGGTTGAAGCACTCGATGTCTTTACTCAGCTTGACAATGAACGGCGGCGATTGATCGGAGAATCGGATTCGATAAATGGGCAGCGAAACGCTTTCAGCAAAGAGATCGGCGAACTCATTAAGGCAGGCGATCGTGACGCGGCCGAAGTGAGGAAATCTGAGGTCGCCGGGCTCAAAGAACGACAGGCCGAGTTAGACACCAGACGCGATGAATCAGAAGCCGCAATGCACGAACTGCTTGCCGGCCTTCCCAATATTCCCTTTGATGATGTGCCGGTCGGAGCCGACGAATCCGCAAATGTCGAGATCCGTAAATGGGGCGAGATACGTACGTTCGATTTTGAGGTGAAAGATCACGTCGATCTCGGCGAAGCGTTGGGAATTCTCGACTTTGAACGGGCGACCAAAATTGCGGGATCTCGCTTCGCGATCTTGAATGGAGCCGGTGCGCGTTTGTCGCGTGCTTTGGTTAACTTTATGCTCGACGTTCACACACGAGAGCACGGTTATACCGAGACGATACCTCCGTATCTCGTTAACCGGACTTCGCTCTTTGGTACGAATCAGCTTCCGAAATTCGAGGCTGATCTATTCCACATAAAGGACGAACGCGGTTTTGCATTGATACCGACCGCCGAAGTTCCGGTTACGAACTATCACGCTGAAGAGATATTGGAAGCAGGTGAACTACCGAAATATTACACGGCCTATACACCGTGTTTTCGATCTGAGGCTGGCAGCTACGGCCGTGATACTCGGGGTCTGATCCGTCAGCATCAGTTTGAAAAGGTCGAGCTTGTGAAATTGTGCAAACCGGAAGAATCAGTCGAAGAGCACGAAAAACTAACGGCTAATGCGGAGAAGATCTTGCAAATGCTCGAGCTGCCGTATCGAACCGTCATTCTTTCGACCGGAGATATGGGCTTTGGCGCAAAGAAGACCTATGACATCGAGGTGTGGCTGCCATCACAAAATAGTTATCGCGAGATCTCAAGCTGCTCTAATTGTGGCGACTTTCAGGCGCGTCGAATGAATCTTCGCTTTCGTCGAGAAGGCGGATCAAAGCCGGAATTTGTTCATACGTTAAACGGAAGCGGACTCGCTGTCGGCCGGACGTGGATCGCCATACTCGAAAATTATCAGCAAGCGGACGGTTCGATAAGCGTGCCGGAAGTTCTTTTGCCCTATATGAACGGGCTCACTTCAATTCAATAGTAGAAGAACATTTGACGAAATAACGAGGCGTAATTACGATGTAATTATGAAAGCTCAGATCATTCAGATCGGCAATTCTCAAGGCATTCGAATTCCTAAGATGATGCTCGAAGATACAGGTATTTCCGGCGAGGTCGAATTACAGGTTCTGCCGGAAGGAATTCTGATCCGCAACATCAAAAAGCCGAGGGGCGACTGGGATGCGACGTTCGAAGAACTTGCCGAAACTGACGACGATCAACCAGTCGATCAAGCACGCGCCGGAGGATTCGAACGCAAGGAGTGGCAATGGTAAAACAATTCGAGGTTTACCTGATCAACTTGGACGAGTCGATCTCTGACGATCCAAAGAACAGCCGACCCGGGGTTGTCGTTTCTCCGGATGAAATGAATCGAAATCTCGGCCACGTGATCATCGCTCCGATCGCCTCATCCAAAGCAGAGTTTCCGACCCGCATCCCTACCAATTTTTTGAACGCCGAACGCCGAATAATTTTAGATCAACTGCGTACCGTGGATTCGTCTCGGCTCGTAAAAAAGATAGGCGAGATCGACAAAGATTCCGCCAAAGCCGCACTTGAATTGCTGCAGGAAATGTTCGCTAAATAGAATCTATCGGGCTTTCGCCTTTGCCTCGTTCCAGAGTGCGTCCATTTCTTCGAGTGAAGACTCTTCCAGTTTTAAATCCTTCTCCTTCAGAGAGTCTTCAATGTGTTTGAATCTTTTTCGAAACTTTCGATTCGTGCGCTTGAGTGCGGTTTCTGGTTCGATGTCTAACTTACGGGCGAGATTTACCAAAACAAACAAAAGATCGCCGATCTCTTCTTCGACATTGTCCGCCTTACCGTCAGCGATTGCCGCTTTGAGTTCCGCGGCTTCTTCGTCGAGCTTATCGAATATCTGCCCGGCATTTTCCCAGTCAAATCCTGCCTTCGCGGCTTTGTTTGTAAGCTTGAGAGCCTCAAGCAACGCCGGAAAGTGAACCGGGACATCTTCTAATATCGACCCGTCAGTTTTTTCCAACTTCCCGGACGCTTTTCGTTCGTTTGCTTTGAGCGTGTCCCAGTTGTCTAGGACATCTTGCGCTTTCTCGAGCTTTTCGTCGCCAAATACGTGCGGATGCCGAAGTACTAATTTCTTCGCAACGCCTTCGGCAACGTCGTCGATCGTGAATTCACCGCGCTCTGCACCGATCGTCGAATGGAAAACGACCTGGAGCAATACGTCGCCGAGTTCTTCTTTCAGGTTGGTAATATCCCCGGTTGCGTCGGCCTCCTGTATCGCGTCGAATGTTTCATAAGCTTCTTCAAGCAAATATTGCGATAGCGAAGCATACGTCTGCTCAGCATCCCAAGGACATCCGCCCGGAGCCCGCAGGCGTGCCATTACAGCGACGAGGTCGTCAAAACTCTTACTCATATTTGTGAGTTTAAAGTACTCGAGCAATTCAAGAAAGTCCGCACTTTCGGAGCACCGAGCGCAGGTGCTAAGATTACCGCAAGGAATAGATATTATGTTCGGACAAGACGAGAACGAAGAAGACGTTGTTTTAAAGGTTATCGACCGCCGCAAGTTTAATTCAGACGGCACAGTAAAGGACGGTGTGAAACTAGAGCCAGCACCAGCTCCAAAGCCGGTCGAACCTAAACCGGCGGCTGTGGTAACTGCCGAGCCAACCGCGGCCGTTGAAACGTTTTTGAATGCTGATGCCGGATCAGACTATAGCGAGACAAGTTTGGACTCAGATACCGGCGAAGAAGAAATGCCCGGGGCTGATGATCCGGCGAGCTTTGTAAATTTTCTTTCAACCTTGGCGACCAATGCTGCTGCGGCGCTCGGAGCCGTGCCGCATCCGGCGACCGGTAAACGCTCGCTCGACTTAGACACAGGAAAATATTGGCTCGATGTTCTGGCGATGATGAAGGACAAGACCAAGGGCAATTTGCATGCACAAGAGTCGCATCTGCTCGATGGTCTGCTCGCAGATCTTCGAATGCAATACGTGACAATGGTTCGTGCGACCGAAGAAAAGCTAAAGGCACAGGCTGCCCAAAAATTCGGAGCTGCCGATATCTTGGGAAAAAAATAATTCACCACAGAGCGCACAGAGAACACAGAGGAAAGAATGTTTTCATCTGTAATGATCGCAAGTCTGTGGTCTCAGTGTCCTCTGTGGTTAAATTGAATTAATGAAACTAACTTTCCTCGGCACTGGCACTTCCACAGGCGTTCCCTCGATCGCGTGCGATTGCGAAACGTGCCTGTCCGAAGATCCTCGAGACAAACGGTTGCGAGTTTCGATTCTTATCGAACATGCCGGAAGCACCATTCTTGTTGATACGTCCAGCGATTTTCGTCAGCAGGCCTTACGAGCAAATATTAGAAAGATCGATGCTGTGTTGATCACGCATTGCCACGTCGATCATGTGTTTGGCCTAGACGATATCCGCCCCCTTAATTTCCGTTATGGCGCGATGCCGATATTTGCGAACGAGATCGCATGGACAGACCTTCGTCGGATCTTTCAATATATTTTTCAGCCGACACATCACGGCGGCGGCCTACCTCAATTGATACCACATACAGTCGTGCATAATTCGCCGTTTTGCGTCGGCAAAGATATCGAGGTGACTCCGCTCGAAGTCATCCACGGGAAACTCCCGGTAGTCGCCTATCGCTTCAACGACTTCGCATATGCGACCGATCTCAAGACAATTCCGCCCGATTCGATGGACGGGCTCCGCGATCTTGACGTTCTCGTTCTGGACTGCGTTCGAATAAAACCGCACACGACACATCTCTGTCTCGAAGAAGCCCTCGCGATAATTGAAGACCTAAAACCGAAGCGTGCATATCTCACACACCTAAACCACGACATCCTCCACGCCCGCGATTC
>JBGTKQ010000054.1:0-5374 GCA_041744555.1 Pyrinomonadaceae bacterium | reverse complement strand
GAATCGCAATTTTCAGAATTTGCGTTGTGTACATAAATTCCGCGATCAAACCCCTGGATCGTAAGGTCGCTAAACTTGAAAACAAGGCTGCTGTTCGGGGTCGAAGCCTTGGAGCGAGGATCTATCGCCCATGAGCCCATCCCTTCTATCCCGTATGTCTTTGCGGTGCTGCGAGCACCTTCGTTTTGAACAGGCTCGTTGCCGACGAGTTCGAGGTTTTTGATTGCAACGTTCATTGTGCAGCCGCCGATGCGGAAAACGCTTTGGTTGTCGTTTCGCAGACGAACCCGCGTCGAGCTGCGGTTGTTCGGAAGGTTTGACGATGGCGTAGAGAAATTGGCGCTCGCACCCTCGATAACGGTTCCCGAAGGAAGCGTCAGCCCTTTGTACGAAGGGTCGCGGCGGTTGCCGTCGGTCGTGCCGACCACATAATCGCCTTCAGGAAATCTAAGCGTGCCACCCTGTCGGGATGCAACGAAGTAGAGTGCTTTTTTGATGGTCTGGGTGTAATCGGCCGGATCTTCGAAAACATACTGCGGCGATGGGCCGGTCGTACGTGTCACCGGGCGGAAATCCTTTACGTTAAAGAAGCCGGACTCTTTCGTATTCGGATACCAGATGTATTCAGCACCGGTTGACAACGAAATTTCATAGAATGGTTCGGGTCCCTGAAAACACCATTTGCCGAGCCCGTTCGTCTGGACCTTGTTGTTGGTCACGCCCGCTCCGTCGCACGACGAAAGGTTTGGCGCCGGCGTTCGCTGTCGCGTTCCGGCGACGAAGACCGAGATCGAATTACCTCCACCCGCACTCGGCAAAAACCTCAACGGACAAGACGCGCTCTCATCTGCTTCGAGCACGAATGAATAGCCTTCGAACTTATTCTGTCCGAACGAAATGGCTGCAAATGTAATAATTACAATAATTAGAAGGAAGCCGCGTGTTCTGATCTTTCTCATTAACCCCTTACTCCTTTGATTTGAATATATAAAGTGTATCAGGAATCGCGGCTCCAGCTGAACTCACGGGTTTTTAATGGACGTCGAGCACGCGTAAGTTCGCGTTTGAACTACGACTTCGATTATAATCGGCACGTTTCGAACTCTATATTCAGATCACTTCAGAGAGGTTCGCCGCAATGTCTAACTTCGATCCGAGAATTGACGCATACATTGAAAAGTCAGCCGAATTCGCGAGGCCGATCTTGACTCACGTCCGCAAGCTTGTGCACAAGGCTTGTCCCGACGTTGAGGAGACGCTGAAATGGAGCATGCCGCATTTTGATTTCAAAGGTCCGCTGTGCCACATGGCCGCGTTCAAGCAACACGCCGCGTTCGGGTTTTGGAAACAGCCGTTGCTCGACCAGGACGCTTTTCCCGCGGAGAAGACGGCGATGGGTGGCTTTGGTCGCATCGAAAACCGCAAAGATCTTCCATCCGATAAAGTTCTGGTGGGTCTGATCCGCCAGGCGATGGAGCTGAACGAAAAAGGCATCCAACGTCCAAAGAGCGCCGCTGAAAAGAAAGTAGAACTTCCAGTTCCGGAACTGCTCGCCGATGCCCTGAAAAAGAACAAAAAAGCTGCCGAGGTATTCGAAAACTTTCCGCCTGGAAAACGCAAAGAATATATAGAGTGGATCAACGACGCAAAAACTGAGGCGACGCGCGAAAAGCGTTTGACGACCGCTATTGAGTGGATCGGTGAAGGAAAGTCTCGGAATTGGAAATACGAAAAGTGTTAAAATAGTCGAACAAGTTCAGAAATATGACAGAAGCAATCCTCATAGCAAAACGCGACGCGGTAGAATCTCTGCTGCTTCCTCAAATGTCGAACCGCCACGGTGTTATCACCGGTGCGACGGGTACCGGAAAAACGGTAACGCTGCAAAAACTTGCCGAAGGTTTTAGCCAACGCGGGGTGCCGGTCTTTATGGCCGATATCAAGGGCGACTTGACGGGTATCAGCCAACCAGGTTCGATGACCGGAAAGATCGGCGAACGGCTGACGATGCTCGGGTTTCCCGAAACAGTTTTCGAAGGAAGCCCGGTCACGCTTTGGGATGTATTTGGCAAACAGGGTCATCCTCTGCGGGCGACAATTTCAGAAATGGGGCCGCTGATGCTGTCGCGAATTTTGCAGCTAAACGATACGCAGGAAGGCGTGTTGGCATTGACCTTCAAGATTGCCGATGAGAACGGATGGCTGTTGCTTGACCTAAAAGATCTGCAGCAAATGCTGATGTATGTCGCCGAGAACGCAAGCGATCTGACGACACAATACGGTAATGTTTCGAAAGCTTCGGTCGGTGGGATCCAGCGTGGATTGCTTCAGCTCGAACAACAGCATGGCGAAATATTTTTTGGCGAACCTGCGGTCCGGCTCGAAGACTTTATGCAGACGCTCGGCGGCAAAGGCGTATTGAATCTGCTGGCTGCCGATGACCTTATCAATTCGCCAAAGATCTATTCAACATTTCTGCTCTGGCTTCTTTCCGAGCTATTTGAACTTTTGCCGGAAGCCGGTGATCTCGACAAACCGAAAATAGTCTTCTTTTTTGACGAAGCCCATCTGCTGTTCGACGATGCACCCAAGGCTCTCGTCGATAAGATCGAACAGGTCGTGCGGCTGATACGTTCAAAAGGCGTCGGTGTTTATTTTGTTACTCAAAGCCCGGCCGATATCCCAGATAAGGTGTTGGCTCAGCTAGGAAATCGAATTCAGCACGCTCTTCGAGCGTACACACCGAAAGAGCAAGAGGCCGTAAAGGTCGCGGCAAAGAGCTTTCGCGAGAATCCGGACCTCGATACAGTAAAAACGATAACTGAACTTGGGGTCGGCGAGGTGCTGATATCGCTATTGGACGAAAAGGGCGTACCATCTGTGGTCGAACGCCTCTTCGTCGTTCCGCCGGTAAGCCAGATCGGACCGATAACGCCGGAACAGCGGCAGCAATTGATCGCAGGTTCGCTGGTCGCGGGCATTTACGAACAAGAGATCGACCGCGAATCTGCGTTTGAGATCCTTGGAAAAAAGGCAGAAGAAAGGGCCATTGCGGTTGAGGCACAACATGAAGCCGATGCCGAGGCAAAAGCGCAGAAGGACGCCGAAAAGGCCGAACGGGCCGCTGCACGTGCACCGGACACAATGGTCGAATCGATAACTAAAAGCGTCGCGCGTTCGGCCAGCACATCTATCGGCAGACAGATCGGGAACACGATCGTCCGCGGTGTGCTCGGCAGTATCTTCGGCGGTTCATCGAAGAAGAAAACGGGCTGGTTCTGAATGGCGTTGACGGTTTTGGGGGATAGGAACGATGTCAGCTGAACGTACTTTACTTGTGGGAACAGGCAAAGGACTTTTCATTCTGGAACGGAATGGGTCCGAATGGTCGATGGAAGGTCCGCACTTCGCCGGTCTTGGTGTTTTCGCTGCGATGCTCGACCGACGAGTAGGCCGAAAGCGGATCTGGGCAGCACCGCAAAGCTTTCATTTCGGTGCCGAGTTATCGTTCAGCGACAACGGCGGTAAGACATGGACGAATCCGGAAGAACGTCTGATCAAGTTTCCAGTTGATACTGAAAAGTCGCTCGAGAATATTTGGCAGATCGCTCCCGGAGCAAAAGACGACACACTCTTTGTCGGCGTTGCACCGGCAGCCATTTTTCAAACGCTCGACAACGGGGAAACATGGTCGCTGAGCCGAGGCCTCTGGGATCATCCGCACTGTAAAGAATGGACGCCGGGCTTTGGCGGACTCGCAGTCCATACGATCGTGACGGACAAGGCCGATCCGAATTCGATCAAGATAGCGATCTCGACCGGCGGCGTCTATCAGACGGCTGACGGCGGCCGGACATGGAACGCATCGAACAAAGGCGTAAAGGCGTATTTTCTTCCCGATCCGTTTCCCGAATTCGGCCAGTGTGTTCACAAGATCATTCGCCATCCTGCAAAGAAGGACACTTTCTTTTTGCAAAATCATCATGGCGTTTATAGAAGCCGTGATGGTGCGACGACATGGGACGAGATCGAAAGCGGCCTGCCTTCGAATTTCGGATTTGGGATAACCGCGACGGATTCAGGTAGCGTTTTTATTGTTCCCCTGGAGGCCGACGCCAAACGTTTTACCTGTGAGGGAAAGCTGCGGGTATACCGAACCCGTGATGAGGGCGAAAGCTGGGAACCTTTAACTAACGGTCTTCCGCAGGAGAACGCTTTTGAAGTCGTGCTTCGTGATGCGATGGGTTCGACCGAGAATGAAGTTTATTTCGGGACCAAGAACGGCAAGCTGTTCGGCTCGACGAATGACGGTGATTCCTGGGAACAGATCCAAGGCTCGCTGCCCGAGATCTATTGCGTCAACGTATATTGAAGTAATGCCAACTACGGTCTTCTTGAGCGGACATTTGAAGGAATTCAGCGGCGGGCTGACGGAGCTCGATCTTTCGGGACCACATTCAACTATTGGAGACGTGCTTGAGCAGCTTTGGGCCTCGCAGCCCGCACTCCGCGACCGTGTGCTTACCGACCAGAGCGAGATCCGTGAACACGTAAACATATTCTATCTCGGCCGCGATGCAAAACGGTTGGATGGACTCAACACCGTAATCGAACCCGGGGGTGAGATACACATTTTCAATGCGGTAAGTGGGGGTTGAGAGCATTGGTTATAAAATCATGCTGATCAAGAGTGTCATTTTGGAACGGATCAAGGCGGGTGAGATCTCGTTGATCTTTCGCCGCTGGAAGAAGGTCGGTGTGAAGGCCGGCGGCACGCAGATGACGCAGCGTGGCGTGCTGGGTATTGATGCTGTTGAGATCGTTTCGGAAACAAAGACAACTGAAAAGGATGCGATCGCTGCCGGGTTTGCTTCGAAGCAGGAATTGATCGATTCGATGCCGACCGCTGATGACGCAACGGACATCTATCGCATCAGTGTTCGGTGGGTTGGCGAAGATCCGCGAAAGGCTCTGCGTTCTAACGACAAGATGTCGAAGGCCGAACTCGATGAGGTCATCAAAAAATTGAAGAAGTTAGATTCGGCAAGCCACCGCGGCCCGTGGACGAGAGAGTATTTGCAGATGATTCACGACCAGCCAAACACCCACGCCGCCATTCTCGCCGAACAGATCGGCCTCACGATTCCGACGTTCAAACCTTGGGTCCGCAAACTGAAAGCACTCGGCCTGACCGAATCCCTGAGGCCCGGCTATCGCCTCTCGCCTCGTGGTGTGAAAGTCCTAGCAGCCTTAAACCGATAGTCGGAGCGGTGGCGAGCTTGCGGGTTTTCGGCTAACATCTTCAGATGCTTGACCGACGAAATTTCTTAAGACTTCCGCTTCTTTCAATTCCACTTTTGTTGATCGATAAGGC
>JBGTKQ010000053.1:0-27895 GCA_041744555.1 Pyrinomonadaceae bacterium | reverse complement strand
TATGCGAATGCATGTACTCGAAAAATGCCTCGTCAAGCCGGATGAACTTTACATGAAACGGGCTTACGCGAAGGGCGTGGACAACGCCATTACGATGGTCGGGATCTGAAACATTTACAAGACCGACCTCAAAATGAGGCGCGTCAAATGACCCTGTCCAAGCGTTCAAGACGATCGCCCGGTAGCGGCTCGATGATTCTTTGTTGAGATAGTTTGAAAACTGCTCGGATCCTTCGACGCTGTACTTCTTTTCCGGAGGTTGAGGAATGAGTGCCGATTCGTTGGACCCATTGCCGTTTGAGTGATTTGGCGCCGAAATATTCTCTTCGTTGGGCAATTCAAGGATCTCGCCCTGTTCGTTCCCTACACATCGCGGAATACCTGCTTGATTTAAATTGTCCGTGGACATAATACAACTACTGTAAAACTCAAATAATAACGAGACGCATTCGCTCACAGACTTTTGCGTCTCGAAATGAAAAAACTCAAGGCCCGGTCACTTGTTTCGGCTCACCCTTATCACCACGTATTTTCATTTCCGGCGTGATCGAAGGTGGCTGCGGAGTTGCCCCGGGAACATCAACTGGACGAATTTCGCCAGGGAACGGAATGATCGAGACCGAGATCGCGAAGTACAATCGGTTTATCTGCGATTGCTTAACTCGTCGTTTGAAAAGTTCACCGATGATCGGAATATCGCCAAGGCCCGGAGTCTTCGAGATCGACCGGCTATCGGAATCAAGCGTAAACCCTCCGAGGATCGCAGTTTGGTCCGGATTCAGCATTAGCCTCGTTTGAATCGAACGAACGGAGACGGACGGAACGCCCTGGCTTATTACCGATGTATCAACTTCATTCGAATCTAATTGCAATTCCAGATTCACGCCGATCGGATTACCATTCTCGTCGTCAATAACGTGCGGTGTTACTGATAATAGATTCGCCGCCTGCAGGATCTGAAGCGATCCGGGTATTCCGCCTGTGGGGTTGATGGCCTGGATTAGAACGGGAACTTGACGTCCAACAGTGAGGTCGGTAGTTTCCCCGTCCAAAACCGTTGCGAACGGTCGAGATTTTATCGAGATCACGCCGTTTTGCTGCAACGCCGTCGCCTGTACGTTGAAATCGAAAGTCCCGATTATCGTTGAAAAATCGAACAGAGTTCCTGCCGAGCCCAACGTGTGGCCAAATATTCCACCTGTCGTACGGCCCGAATCTTCGGTAATCGTCGTTTGAACGCCAACATCTTTAAGCCTGTCCTGGTTCGCTGTATAGATCAGCCCTTTGATTACGACCTGAAAAGGTGCCCGATCTGCTCTTCGAATGATCTCTTCGATCAGCTCAAGTTCTTCATCGTTGGCACGGACCAACAAGATATTTCGACCCGGGATGACCGTCACAGAACGATTTGTGCGTAATTCCTCGGTTTGCTGGCCACCGCCTTGGGAACCGCCACCACCGCCACCAATCGAGCTTTGGGACATTGACCGAATACCAAGAATTTTTTCGATCTCAATAATTAGTTTCTCAAAATTGCCGCAGCCCTGCTGACCACCGCCGGACGATAACCCGCCTCCGCCGCCCCCGCCTCCGCCGCCGCAATCACCTTGTCCACCACCGCCGCGTGATGACCGCTGACCCGCAACGTCAACATTTCCACCGGTCGTCGGCTGTAGATATTTAAGCTTCAAGAACGTTGTTTTAACTGCTTCACCGCTCTGAAGTTTCGGCAACGATTCGTTCTTGATCAACTGAATCGTGTTTTGTGAAAGACATGTTGCACGAACGCCAGATACGAAAAGTTGCGAGCGGAGAAGCGTGTTCCAGGGAATACTTCCTGATTTAATATTTATCGGCAGTTTTCCTAGATCTGGCCCCATCAGAAAGTTCACGCCGAAACGATTGTGGATCTGGTAAAGGAGATCATCTAATGTGAGTTCTGCCGTTTGCGCGAACGTGATGGTCGGTCCGACAAAATTGGTATCGCAATAGCCGCCATCCTGAATATTTAATTTGAAACGAGACGGTGAAGCGCTCGCCTTTTTAACCGCGGCATCTTTGACCGAAACGGGCTTTACATCGACTTTCGAATTCTTTAGAGCCGAGCCCGTATCGGGTGCTATATTTATCGAAAACTTTGATGGAGCGACCGGCATTACCACAGCCATTGCTCGCTTAGCTTCAGCTTCGGAAAACATCGGCGGCATCATCGTAACCGATGTTGCAACGTCAAGAATCAAAGGTTCACGCTCCGTTACTTTATCCAACGGCACAGTCTTCGTGAGCATTGGCGAAAGAGTATCCTTAAACATCTTGCGTGCCGTTATCGACGATGACAGGCTCGATCGTGTTTCTAGCTGTGCAGATACTTCAACTGCTTTTGGTTTTGCGAGCATTCGCGGAGGCAATATTGGCTGTTCTGTCACGTCCGAAATTGAATTTGCGATCACTTCAATTAGCGAACTAGGCCGACGATAGTGCAGGCCTCCCTCACTCGAAATGCTTGTCTCCGATGCGATTGGGACTTCTGCTGTTTGCCGAACCAGTGATGCAGCCTTAAGTCCCGCGTTCTCCTCACGCGACGGAACAGTTCTAGTCAGAAAATCCAAAACTCCAAGAGGCCGCGAGTTAAAATTAGTGGCAACAATTCCGTTAGCGACCGGCAATTGCTTGGCTTGCTCCGGAAGTGTTTGTGCTTTTGACGGAGCTTGGACAAAATCCGCCTTCGGCACGATCGAATCCGAGATCATCGTCCCGTTTCTCAATGGTTCAAAATATTGGGCGAGCGACCGTTTTGAATAGATGTCTGAGATCGTTGAATTTGAAAAGAGCCTCTTAACGGAGTCGGCCCTGTCAAACGATTTTATGTTAGCGATCGAATGGGCAAAAACAGGTTGCGTTCCATTATCGTCGATACGCCGCAACAGTGAATACGATCTCGGATCGTCTGAGATCTTTGCGAGCGGAACGTCTTCGTGAGCGTGATTCGCCAAGGGCCCTAGCGGTAAATCGACCTCAGGAATGAAAATTACGTCTTCGCTCAGGGCCGTTGTATCGTCGACTATTTGCTGTGCAATCGCCGCCGGGGCGCTTGAACCGATTGGTTCTGATTGAGGATCAGCAGCAGCGGTCATTATTTCGCTGCGATGTGAAACGCTATCAGCTGCTTCGGCTGTAAACGAACCCTTTTCATCAGACTCTTCTGTTTCAGATCCCGTGTTGACCGGCTCAGGTGAAGGCGCCGGCTGCGGTTCGGGCGCGACCGGGAATGATGCCAAAGACGCGGCCAGGCTCGGGGCTGATGCTGACGGGTTCTTTGCCAGAACACCAACAGCGATCAATAACGCAATGCACAATAATGTAACGTTTCTCATGCTTCTAACTCCTAATGGCCATTTGCTCAAGGCAATTTCAAACCTGAAGACCGGCCAGACGAATAATGCAAATCAACCAGCGGCGGCTGAACGTGTTGTGGTTCGGCTCCATTGCCGCAATCTGATCGTTCTTTTATCGTCCCAAAAACTAAAAACGACGCCTTCCGGCCTGAGCTCGGATAGCCAGCCATCATTAAACCTGGTACCCACAGGGAAACTGAGCGTTCTATCGGCGACCTGTGAATAAAACATCACTTCCTGAGCACCGTCGCCTCCGCTGACAACGCCAACCGGCAACAGGTCTTCGATCGCGAATATCTGTGGATCGATCTGATAAACCGAACCAAGCCGCGCCTGCTCAAGCCAGTTTTCGTAGCGCAATCGGGTGGCTTCCAAAGCTGTGACTTCAGCCTTAGCCGGCGGTGCCGAACCACCTGATCCGCCGCCTGTACCCGAACCCGTTCCGCCGGGCTTGATCGCTCCGGCCGTCGTTGCGTCGCCGGCAACTACGGTTTGGGTGCCTCCGGCAAAAGTTGCGGTTCGGGCAATGTCGCTGATACCGGCTCGATCATTAAAAGGATCCTTTATGTCGCCCGTAAGCGGCGTATTTCCGAATGACATTACCCGGGCAAGTTCATCCTGCAATTTTGGATCAATCACGACCGCCGAAGGCTGCACAACAACTGCCGATTCGGCTTCACGCACCTTTGCAAAGGACGACAAGGCATCGTATGCCCAAAGGCCGACAAATACTGCTATCAATGACCCGACGAACAAACCAATGAGTTTTAACGAAAGCCGTTCGCTGATCGGAACGCTATGTTGTTGAGCTAAATACGGATTCATTTCGCCCTCCCATCAGCAATTTCGTTCGGTTTGGTTCCGTCGGCCAGATCGGTAGGTATCGGGGGCATTTCGGCCGGTGGCGGAGCATGAAATGCAATAAGCGTGAACCCGGCGGAAACGTTGTCGGTTAACGACACAACAGAATAGTCCCGTACCAACAATATTCGCTCCATTCGCGAAACGTCCGTGAAGAACTGAACTACACGTGGATACGTTCCCGTAACCACAGCCGGTATTTCGCGCTCATACAGTTTTTCGGCACGCGGCGATTTGATCGATTCTTTCACCGCAGAAAGGCCGGTGAGAGTTACACCGTTTCGTTGTGCCGCGGCCTCAACCTGACCGAGCACATCAGCAATTTCAGTTTCCTGTGGTAAAAGCGGCTGAGCCTGGCGATAAAGATCAACTATCTTTTTGAACTCGGCTCGGAATTGAGGCTCACCTTCGATCATCTTTTCAGTTCGCTTATTCTCGATCTCCTTTTTCAGAACCGCTTGTTCGTAAGTGTCGTTTGCAACCGACCAATCAGACAAAAAATAGCTATAGATCAAATAGACCAATCCGCCGGACACTATGGCCATCAACAGAAACGTTACTACAGGGCCATATTTGATCGATTCGGCGAGTATCGAATCGCCGGTCGATTGCATTGAATTTGTCTTTCTTACTGGTCTCATTTCACTATTTCCGTTATTCGGGTCTTGGTCGTTATGCAGCTGGTTTCGCTGGTGGTGTTGCCGCTGCAGGTGCCGGAACAGGCGCAGCTGGCGGTTTCTTCGTCGGATCGGGCGGTGCAAATTCCGCAACCGGCAGGTAATTGCCGCGCATATTCCAGGAAACTACGCCCGGAGCCGTGCCTTGAAGTGTCGAACCGGGTACAGTCGCTGGAGTCGTTCGCCCGGAGACGGTCTGAGGCGTGCCTTCCTGAACCTCGTACGCAAGATTGCTAAAAAGACGAGATCCGCTTTCCGTTCCGCCGGCGTATTCTAGGGCTTTCAAAAACGCGGCAACTGCATCTTTGTTTCGGGCAAGACCTTTCATCTCAATAGTTCCCGCCGGGCCCAGCTTCATTTCCGATACATAAAACGCCGGGTCGGCCGCGAGCGGATAGTTCTCGTTCATCTGATACAACAACCCTATTCCGACGGGCTGTTGCCTTCGTAATGCACTTACTTGCTTAATGAATTCTTGGTACCAAGCTAGGTTTGCCTCATAAGACCTTCGCCGATCAAGAGCCGGTTTCAATTCTGCGGTCTTTGAATCTGCATTTACCTCGCGAAACGCAAGCGTTACTTGTTCGCGGATCAAACTTGCTGTAATTGCGATCAAGACGGCGAGTGCGATCACCGGCGCAGCGAGAAGAGCCATCGCGGCACGGTTCCGCTGCTTTCTAATCGACTGTTCCTGCAGCCGACGTCGCTCTACCTCTTCGGAATCAGCAAACGCTAGTAGGTCATGTGCTAGATCAACCGGCGGAACGATTTGTGCACCGGCCGGAACAGAATCGCCGAATGCGAATGTTCCAAATAGCAGTCCTGCCGCCGCGGCCTCGTCAACCGGAACGGCAATGTGGAAATTCTCGATCTTCGACCTTTCCTCGTATTCTCCAGCGACCGGCATGATCGCATCAGCCATTCCTGGCTCGCAGGCCCAGACGACCTGAGCGAAGCTGGTGAGTTCCATCTGCGTAAGCCGCTCTTGCGTGAGCTGAAGATAGAGTTGGTCAAACGCCTTATGGACATAGGCGTCAACCTTTTCGGGACTCAATTCACCGACCGCTCGGTAGGATCCGCTTCGTGAACGAGTTCCGGAGAGCGAATTGGACAGGTCTTTCGGAGCGAGGAACGAATATTCGTTGAAAAGTCCGAAGCGTGGACTCCACAATCCCCAACTAAATCCGCCTTGACCGATCAGGAGAAATGCCGTTAGTTCAGTTTCTTTTCCCGGTCTAAGGGCACCTTCGCCCTCCGGTGTTGCGGTAAAAAAATATCTCGCCACCGATCGGACCGGCGTTTCGATCGTAAGATCCAGTTGCTGACCGGGCCCTAGATTAGAAAAACGTTGGAATCTTTCCCTAACAGCTTCTACGTGGCCGCGCGGCACTTCAGTAATGGTTACCTGACCATTCGGCAATCGACCGATCGCACAGACAGTATCTTCGAGCGCTGTTTCAAATAGAGGATAATTGTCCGTACCGCGGCTCATTTGTTGCTCGGCCGCAACGAGCCATTCGGCAAGCTCGTCGTCGCGCATCGCGAGTTGTTCACCAGTCAACGCAAGTATTCTGGTACGTTCGGAGTATTCCGGAACGGTTGAAGAAAAGACCGTTTTGCCCGAGAGATTTGGCAACCCCAGTTGACCGGTACGGCGGAGATTCAAGGCCTCGCCAAGATTTACATCGGAAGGGTATCGGACAATGTCAAGGCTAAAGCCGCCTCGAACGCCGCTCGATTGTGGCGACGCTGACGCGATCGAATCTGAACTCCAAACGACCGAAAGCTGGTCGGACGATGCGGATCGCTCGGCAAGAACGCGATCGAAATCGCTGACGAAACCTGTGCCTCTTGACCTTCGTGCACCGAAACTATTCTTCATAACATTCCTTTGCTGCCAGTTCGCCACTACCGAGCCTGTCGATCAACGATCGGCCTTGTGAAACCGGTCGCGGTTGCCGCGCCGCCAGCGAGATCAACTCCCCTTCGTCCTGCCATTAGATCCTCGAGTTCACCTTGGTTCGACGAAACCGCCATCGCCATTTCCCGTGTAATAGAACGTTTGCGATAAAGCTCGGAAAGCGATTGATTTAAGGTTTGCATTCCATATTTGTCTGAACCCGTCTGCATCATCGAATAGATCTGGTGTATCTTGTCTTCGCGGATCAGGTTGCGGACAGCCGAATTCGGGATCAATATTTCCATAGCCATAACTCGCCCGTTTCCGGTCGCATTAGGAAGCAAAGCTTGACACATTATCCCTTCGAGCACGTTTGAAAGCTGTGTTCTGATATTTGCCTGTTGGGTTGCCGGGAAAACGTCGATGATTCGAGTGATCGTCGAGGCAGCCGTATTCGTGTGAACGGTAGCGAACGTCAAATGCCCGGTTTCCGCGACGCGAAGTGCCATTTCGATCGTTTCCAGATCACGCATTTCGCCGACTAACACGACATCAGGATCTTGCCTGAGTCCGGCTCGTAAAGCGTCGGCAAAGCTCGAAGTATCTATGCCAAGCTCGCGTTGGCTAACTACACAGCTTTTATGTGTATGCAGATATTCGATCGGGTCTTCGATCGTAAGGATATGCTGATGACGGGTCGTGTTGATCCGATCGATCATCGTCGCGAGAGTTGTGGATTTGCCCGAACCCGTCGGGCCGGTGACTAATACTAAACCGCGTGGTTTTCTACACAACTCAGTCACGACATGCGGTAATCCGAGCTCTTCAAACGAACGGATCTCGTAAGGTATCGCGCGGAATACACCGCCGATGGTCTCTTTCTGATTAAAAATATTGACTCGAAACCGCGAAAGTCCCTCGATGCCGATCGAAAAATCTAGTTCGTGGAGCTCTCGAAACTGTTCACTTTGCTGATCGGTAAGAAAGGATGTAGCGAGAGCCTGAGTATCGGCGGCGGTGAGTACCGGATAATTCTCAAGCGGCTCAAGAAGTCCGTGGATGCGAACTTGAGGCCGGCTATCGACTCGAAGATGAAGATCTGAAGCATCCAGCTCGATCATCTTGCGCAACAAGTCAGAAAGCATCGCTTTTGCGTGTTCGGTACTACTCATACTGATCCAAAAACTAGATCGAATGAAACGTAAATATTTGATCTTCTACGTCCCTATGACCAAAACGGTCGAAATATTACAGCCAATTTTCAAAAAAAAGTGGCGACCCAACAAAGAAAGACTATTCTGTCCGCTTGTCCTGTCGACCAAAAACCAATCCCAAGAGGTTCTTGAGATTTAGTAAATCAATAATTTTCCGAAACGAGATTAGGGTGCTCTACCTTTAAGTCCTGCTAGTGTGCACGATTAGTTTTTTTTCTGTCAACTTGTTTTTTGGTGTGTTAGTGTTCAGTGTTCCCGCATACCACAATATGTAGTGTATTGTTTGAATTTCAGGATAAAGAAAATGGGGAATAATTGTTGATTAGCCGTTTATGGGCTCGCGAGTGAGCCGAAGGTCAAGAGCAATTATCTTCCTCATATGATCAGATTTCGGCTAGACTAGTGCCCGTTTATCACGTTATGCCGCTAAGCATCGAGCAACATATTCCGAGCGATCCTGTCTTGATGAGACGCCTTCAGTCGCTGATCATTGGGCGGATCGTTGTGATCTTTTTTTTGCTCTTGGCGACTTGGTGGTGGGTTAACAGCTTTCTCGGGCTTTCGATCACTACATTTCCTTTTGGACTTTTTCTTTTCTTCGTATTTGCTAGCGGACTCAGCGTCGTTTACTACCTGCTCTACAGGACCAGACGCGATCTTTTGTGGCAGCTTCGCGGCCAAATGCTTACCGATTCGGTTCTAATATCTTGGCTCGTTATGCAAACGGGCGAGATCTTTTCACCCTTTATAACCCTCTACATTATTGTCATCACACTTGCGGGTTATTTTCTTGGCCGATCAGACACGATCGTCCTGGCGGGCATCTCCGCCTCAATGTTCGCCGTGATGTCGTTTGCAACATCGGGAGCGTTTCCAACCTCAACGTCGGATGACCAGCCAGTCTCACGAGTAGTTCAGGCGATCGCGTTTAATATCGTCGGAATCCTCATTGTCGGTTTACTTTCTGCAAGATTATCGGAGCGAAGGCGAATCGCGGAGCAGTTAAGGCATTCGGAAGAAAGCTTTGCCGATCTGCATATTTTACACGAGCGTATCGTCGAATCCATTGGAACCGGTTTGATCACAACCGATCTCGAGGGTCGTATATTTGCTTTTAATAAAGGTGCCGAAACTATCTTTGGGTTGGCTTCTGTCAACGCGATTGGCAGAAGCATTTTTAAGCTTTTAGGTGACGAGGCTCGCGAACCGATCGAATCATGTTTAGAGCAAATCTTAGGTGACAAAACAAACCCTGTTGATTTTGAATCGTTGATCGAAAAAGGCGGAAATGACATAAACCAGAAAGCTCTGATCTCTTGTTCGGCGGTGCCCCTTTTGGCAGTGAACGGGACGGCAAATGGGCTAATTGTGAGTTTTCAGGACATTACAAAGATCCGAGAGCTAGAGGCAATAGTCAGACGAAACGATAACTTGGCGGCCATCGGACGTATGGCGGCAGGTCTTGCTCACGAGATCAGAAACCCGCTCGGTTCGATGAGTTCAGCCCTGCAGTTTCTTGACGAACGGACGGCTCCCGCAACCGAGGAGTCTTCACTAATGAAAGTCGTGTTGCGTGAATCGGATCGGCTAAACAGCATTATCACAAACTTTCTGGCCTATGCGCGACCGTCATCAAATGGAGATCCGATGCGCGAAAAGGGCCGCACCGATGCTGCTTCGGCCATTCGTGAGTGCCTTGACCTTCTTTCCCACAGCCCTGAGATCGGACCGGATCATAAGCTTGCTATTGACCTGCCTGATCAGCCGATCGAAGTGGAGATCACCGAAACCGAGTTGAAGCAAGTATTTTGGAACATTGTGCGTAATGCTCTCACTGCAATGCCGGGCGAGGGGGAATTGACTGTTTCGCTCACGACGGTTAAAAACATAACGGCAAAGATCGAAATTTCGGACAGTGGTATCGGTATCGCTCCCGATTTGTTATCCCACCTGTTTGAACCGTTTTCGGTAGGCTCGAACGGGACCGGGCTAGGACTCTCGATCGTTCATAAAATTGTCACCGATAGCGGCGGTCGGATCGGCGTCGAAAGCAAACTAAATACGGGAACAACTTTCAGTATTGAACTCCCGCTCGTTGCGCGGCCGGCAAGATCGAATTTCGAGACCATCGCTGATCAAGACATTCGATCAGCCACAAAATAGATAATGCAGAAATTGTTGATCGTTGACGATGAAAAAGGCTACCGAGAGGTTCTCTCAGTGGTCTTTGGCGCCGAAGGTTATGATGTTCGAACGGCAGTCCATGGACGTGCGGCTGTTGCGATGATCAAGAAAGAGAATTTTGATTTGATCATCTCAGACGTTCGAATGCCGGACATGGACGGGATCGAAATGCTTAAAAAAGTCCGTGAGATAGACGAAGAGATCGGGGTAATTATGATGACCGCGTTCGGGACGATCGATACCGCGCGCGAAGCATTTAAACTCGGCGCCGACGATCTCGTTCAAAAGCCATTCAATAATGACGAACTCAAGGTTATTGTTCGCCGCACACTAGAACGAAAGACGCTCGCATTAGAGAACCGGGCGTTCAAGGCCGCACAACGAAAATCTGGAAGCCTGGAGAACATCGTCGGGAGTTCCGCGAAAATGAACCAGCTCTTCGAAACGATCAGAAGGATCGCAAACGAGCGATCGACCGTACTTATTTCAGGCGAATCTGGTACCGGCAAAGAACTGGTCGCACGCGCCGTACATGACCTTTCGGACCGGCGAGATCGAGCGTTTCTGCCAATAAATTGCGGAGCCATGCCGGACACGCTACTCGAGTCAGAATTATTTGGTCATATGAAGGGCTCGTTTACGGGTGCGGAGCAGAATCGACCCGGAATGTTTGAATCGGCGTCTTCGGGGACGATCTTTCTTGATGAAATAAGTGAAATGTCGCCGGCAATGCAGGTGAAGATGCTCCGTGTTTTGCAGGAAAAATGCGTACGCCGTGTTGGTTCAGCCAATGAAATCGAAGTTGACACAAGGGTGATCGCAGCAACCAATCGAGACCTTCGCCCGATGGTTGAAGACGGTTCCTTCCGACAAGATCTATTTTATCGAATCTCGGTAATTCCTATCCATGTTCCACCGCTTCGCGAACGCACCGACGACATCCCGGAGCTCGCCGAGCACTTTGTAAAGCGTTTTTCTGAACGCTCGGCTAAAACAGTTACGATCGATAAGAATTTCATGTCAAAGCTTTCGGCCCATGATTGGCCGGGAAACGTTCGCGAACTCGAACACTCTCTGGAGCGAGCCGTTGCGATGACGGACGATGGCGACGTGGTCAGCGTGAATCACATCTCGACTGAGTTCCCTGTCAGAGCTATCGCTACTTATTCATTGCCGGCTGACGGCCTTCACCTGCCTACCTTACTCGGTCAGATCGAACGAAACATGATTGAGGAAGCAATAATGCGTTGCAAGAACCAAACTCGGGCAGCGGAATTGTTAAGGTTAGAGGTGTACCAGCTTCGACACTTGCTCGACAAACACAATTTACGTTAGTTCTTTTTTATTGTTTCCGTACAGTCGTGCCAAAGTCGATCTTCGCATGTGAACAGCGAAGCGGCGTTCTCACGCGTTTGTTGTTCGACCGTGACAAAAACCGGAGTTGAACCGTGCGATGATATCGTCCAGCCCAAACGCGTGCGGTTCTTCCAAACAAACGCATAGGCTCCCGGTTCATCGTCACCCAATAAATGTCTCGCTTCATGGAGAAGGATCATCGCCCGCTCCGTGTCGTCGGCAGCCTTGAAGTAAAAATCGCTGTAAACCGTAACGATCTGGAATGGAAAATTCGTCGCGGCATACGCTTGTTCGTTATCGTTAAGCGCGTTTAGCCAGTGATCACTCCGTCGAAACGTTACTGTATTTCGTAAAAGGAAAACCTCACGATCAAAACCTCTATCTTGTAAATACTGGATCGCCCGGTCTATATCTTTTCGTTCGTAATCCATTATTGGTTGGGACGTCGTCACAAGTGATAAATACAGAACAACGATCGCCAAAACAGATGAGGTTGCATGGTTGGCTAATGTTTTGAAGAACTTTTGTAAGATCAGCATCGAGGCGGGAACACGAACAAGTCCGTGCAATAAACATTGTAAAACACGCCAATGTTTTTCGCAATAGGTTCTTAACCTCTACAATTTAGAAGAGTTTTGTGAGCGGTTGGTTCGGAAAGATAAGCTTCGCCAGATCAAACGCGATAATGCTCGATCCCGCCGTTGAGTTCGAGATCGGCCTTTCCGGAGGAATGAGCATAGTCCAAATGTGCGATCGCCTCAGAAATTGCCAAATATCGATGAACGCCATGATCAAATGAATTGGGGAAAAGCTCTTGTGCGACCGAATATGCGGTCGAGTTTGCACTGGAAAGAATTGATAGAACGCGATTCTGCCGTTCGTCGATCGCTCGGACGTATCGATTGAATATTTCCTCAAAATCCGTAACCGGTTCGCCGTGTCCACCATGGACCAACGTTGGTTTATAGCTTCGAAGCTTCGCGAGGCTTACCAAATACTCCGCAAGCGACTGGAATCGGCGGTCAGGATCCATGGGGTCGGGCGCAAGCATCGGGTTCGGCGTAATTCTCTTTAAAACACAGTCTCCGCAAATGAGCGTTCGGTTCGCTTCGCGAGCGAATGAGCAAGAACCGGGCGTATGTCCGGGCGTGTGCAAGACGGTCAGCGAACCGCTTACAAATTCGAGCTCCATTTCGTCTTTCAGCGGAGCAAATTCGCCGTCTTCAAGGGCGTCGGTTAAAAGGCTGACTTCGTCATAGAGGTCGCGCATTTCCTCAAGCACGTTCTTTGGCACTCCGGAACGAAGAAGCAGTGACTGTTGTTGTTCCTGTGCGAGCCTGCCGAAGAGGTGTCCGGTCTCCCATTCATGCACCAAGATCTCGGCATTCTTTGCTTCATCGCGAACCTGCTTTGCGAGTCCGCAATGGTCTTCGTGTGCGTGAGTAAGCACGATGCGTCGAATGTCCGTGAACTGAATGCCATTCTCGCTCAATTTGGAACGGAGGCCGTCTGCGGCCGCTTTTGTTTTCGGGCCAACGTCGATCAGCGTTACCGGATCTTCCTTGATCAGGTAAACATTGACATCGCCAACGTAAAATGGGGTCGGAATCGAAAGCGGAATTATTTGCATTGCGGATTTCGAAATATCGAGCATGGAATCTCTCGTGCAGATACCGTAAAGAGCTATAATAGCGTTACGTCGGCGTTATGAACAAACCATCCAAAATCGCAATAATCGGGGCCGGACCTGCGGGAACGTGTCTTTCGATTCGCCTTGCAAGTGCCGGATTTAAGGTTACATTGATCGAACGCGAGAAATTCCCGAGACAGAAACTTTGCGGAGAATTTATCTCGCCAGAATGTCAGCGGCATTTCGTTGACCTCGGTGTGCAGCGAAACATGCTCGCGGCCGGTGGAAAGCGGTTGGCAGAAACGCATTTCTTTGCAATGAATGGTAGATCCGTATCGATACAAAGCGATTGGCTTAATTCCGGCGGACTCGCTTTAAGCCTAAGCCGTTCTGAAATGGATCGTATTCTGCTTGAACGAGGGAGGGCGTTGGGTGTCAATGTGATCGAGGGTGCACGAGTTGTCGATTCAGTGTTGTCGGATGGTCATCTAAGAGAGATCAGGTTTCGGAATGCAATTGGAAAGATCGAATCACTTTCCGCCGAGATGTTCGTAGACGCCACCGGGAGGGCGGCAGCTCTTTCAACCTTGCTGGAACGCCGCGGAACAAATGAACGATCAGAACACAAAAGACCAAGGATTCTTGCCTTTAAGACCCATCTAACCTCTGTCGAAATGGCTGATCGTTGCGAGATCTATTCGTTCAACGGAGGTTATGCGGGCCTTAGTCCGATCGAAAATGGTCTGTTTAATCTTTGCGTTATGATTAAGGCGGATCAAGCTGGTGTGGTCGGTAACTCCCCTGATCGCATAATGAGGCAGCTTCTCTTCCAGAATCCGCAGGCGGAGAAAGTTCTTCTTTCCGCCGCCCCTGCTGATCGATGGCTAAGCGTCGCCATTTCACATTTCGGCCTTCGACGGTTCAGCTTGGTTCCCAATGTTTTTCGCGTTGGAGATTCGGCCGCGTTCATCGATCCGTTCACGGGAAGTGGGATGCTGATGGCGATGGACAGCGCCGAACTTTTGGCAGAATGTGTGGTCAATGGTCCAAACGAAACCTCGGTGATCAATGCTGCGTACCAAAAATGCCATTATGAGCGCTTTGGGCGTCGGCTCAAGATCTGTTCAGCGATAAGGCACGTCGCGTTTCGTCCAGCGATCGCAAATTTGTTCGTGAGGTCTTTAGCCTTAAATGTGGGACTGAGAAGATTCTTAGCTCGTTTGACGCGAAACACGAATCCGGCCGTTGAAAAATAGGACGAAAGCACGAAACGCTTTATTTTTGCTTGCCTTATCTCAATATTTGATATAAAAACGTCAGAGCAATTATTATCCGTTATTTTGTCTGCCAAAGTCAGTCTGGGAACCAGGAGTAATTGTCGCCAACGCGTCCCCTCGCGTATGCAAATTTTGAACGGTTCATGTTCATATCGCTGAAGACGGCGGACATTCAAGGAGAACAAAAATGATAGTATTTCTGGATTCGATCTCGACTATTTCGAAACGGTCCGTTGCATTTCTTGGCCTTTTAATCTTTAGTTCGATGATCGCATTAGGACAGGCACAGTCTGCCGCAGCGGACCTTTCCGGTGTCGTAGTAGATCCTAACGGTGCAGTTGTTCCGGGAGCTGCCGTGTCAGCCCGCAACCTCGCGACAAACATTACACGTACGACCAATAGCAGTTCGGACGGTTCATACCGGTTCATCGCTCTGCCGCCGGGAGAATATGAGATAACGACCGAGGCCCCGACATTTAAAAAGGTTTCGATCTCGCCGATCAGGCTTACCGTTGGTCAAAGTGCCGAACTTCGAGTAAGTCTTGAAGTTGGTGCTCCTGACGCGATCGTTACGGTTACCGGAGACGATGTTGACCTGATCGAAACGACTCGGACAACCGTTTCATCGACCATCGATCAGCAGCGGATCGAAAATCTTCCGATCAATGAACGAAGTGCGACCGGTTTCGCGTTGACACTTTCGACCGTCGGCCGTGATAATGGCAGACCGATCGGACCGGCTCCTACTTCCGGATTGAACATTGGAGGACAACGTGGCCGTTCGACACTAGTACAGGTTGACGGTGCTGATTTCACAGACAACTCGGTTAACGCCGCACGTTCGACCGTTTCACAGGAAGCCGTCCAGGAATACCAGGTTGCGACAAATTCGTATGCACCTGAGTTTGGCCGTGCGACCGGCGGTATCGTTAACGTTGTGACGAAACGTGGGTCAAATGAATTCCGTGGCAATCTCTTCGGTTTCCTTCGCGATAAAAACATCCAAGCCCGCAATCCTTTTGCTCCGGTGGCGAAACCTGATTTCCGCAGAACCCAATTCGGCGGCACGGTCGGCGGGCCAATTATCAAAGATCGGACTTTCTTCTTTGCCTCTTATGAAAGAAGGCAGCGGGACGAATCGGGTTTCTTCACAAGCGATCCTGCTCGAGGATTAAACTCGTCGATCACGGTCGGTGCTCCGATCCTTCCCTTTACGCAAACATTTACGGGTTTGTCGGCCGCACAGGCGACGTTTGCAAATCAATTGCTCGCATCCGGAAACCCTTCATTCATCCAGGCTGCCGTCGGTTATTTGTATCTTGCGTCGAGCGGTTCTCAAACAGCCCTCACGGGAATAAACAATCTGCTTAGTCCCGGGGCACCATCTTCTCCGATACCGGCCGGCCAACAAGTTGGACCCAGATTCTTTCTTTCGGCAGCACCTGTTCCGTTCGGGACGGTAGGTTCGAATAACGAACCGATCGCGTTTCGGCCGCTCAATGACCTTCAACGGATTTTTCCAGTCACCGAGCGTACGAATTTCTTTTCTGTTCGTGCTGATCACAGCATCAATTCAAACAATCAGTTGACGATGCGTCTCGGCTACAATCCCGGCACGGTCACGGGTATTCAGGTCGAATCGCAAAACCAATCGCTTGGCCAAAACGATTTTTCACGAACCGGTATTCAGGAGTTGAAGGATACTTCGTTCTCGGTCGGCCTTAACACTTCGATCGGAGCAACGATGGCGAATGAGTTCAAATTCTCGTTCGGCCAACGCGATACGACTTTTAAGTCGCAAAACGGTGAAGCCGTTTCGTTTAACATTTCGGGAACCGCGTTTATCGGCCGAGAGCTTTTCTCGCCGGTTGACCGAACCGAGCGCCGTTTTCAATTTGCCGATAATTTCACCAAAGTTTGGCGCAGTCACACATTCAAATTTGGCGGGGATATCAACTTCATTGATATTCCAAGCGCCGTTTTCGAGCTGAACTTTGCCGGTCTTTTCAATTTCGGTCCGTTTGCGGCCGGTAATTTAAATGCCGCTTTTGGGGCACTAGGAGCGCCTGATCTGACGCCCGTTCAAGCTTATGGCCTTGGGCTTCCTTCGACATACGTTCAAGGATTTGGCGACCCGGTCAGTCAGATCAAAAACCGTCCGCTTGCATTTTTTGCCCAAGATTCGTGGAAGGTCCATCCGCGGCTTACCATTAATTACGGCATTCGTTACGACGTTGAGTTCACTGAAACTATACAGCCTGTTGATTTCAGCGATCCGCTATCGGGCATCAATCTTTCGGCGGCCGATCTGTTAGCCGCACAAGATGCCCTCGGCGTTCAACAAGGCATTCCTCGCGACAATAACAATTGGGCTCCGCGTTTCGGTTTTGCTATCGATGCCTTTGGCAACGGGAAGACGGTCATCCGCGGAGCGGCCGGTCTTTTCTACGACCATCCTCTTCTTGCCGTTGCCTTCAACTCTGACATTGCCGATGCCGCCCAACAACAGCAGGCTGTTCTAACGGCAGGAAGCCCGGTTCCGATCAACACAACGACTGGTGCCGCGACGTTGGTAAACGCTGCAATTCTTTTCCACGGAACCGTTTGTGGAAACCAGGGATCGAATGCGGCATTGTGTGCATTGTACGGCAACCCTGTCACTCCCGGTGTTGCGGCAAGTTCGCAATATCAATTTGGCAGGCAGCGGTTCAACGACCAGACCTTCCCGGGGTTTGGTGCCGTTCTGCCGTTCACACTGCCGATCGCAAAAGACTTTGAATACGCATACGCAACACAGGCCAATTTTACGGTCGAGCAAGAGTTGATGCGTAACATGTCTTTGTCCGTCGGTTACATCTTCGTCGGGGCACGGCACTTGCCGCATCCGACCGATCTGAATACACCTAACACGTCTTTACAAATACAAAACTTCCAGCGTTTTGCCGGCCGTTTACCGTCAAGCACACAGGAAGCCGTGGCATTTTCGATCCCGTCGGCACCTACTGCTCAGGTACCGTTCTTCGCTTGCCCAGGCGCACCGACTCTTACTTGTTACAACAACCCGACGGCCGGTCCGAATCAAGGAACGCCATTCGTTGTGATCATTCCCGGAATGGTAACGGCTCCGCTATCGAATCCGGGAGCTCGAATCGTCGCACCGGCGATCGCCAATTTCTTCCGGCCGAATGCACCGAACTATTTCCTCGCCGCTGCTCTTTCGGGCGGTGCGGTTAGCAAGGCGTTGCTTGATTCCCAGATCGCCGGAAGTCTTCGAACTCCGGGCGTTCTTTCGCCTTTCGGTTCGGTCAATGCTCAAGTCTCGGATGGAAATTCGAGTTACAATGCGTTGAACGTGGAGGTCAACCGCCGCTTTGCGAACAACTTTGCATTCCGCGGTTCATACACTTGGTCTCATTCGATCGACGACTCGTCCGATCTTCAAACGCTGCTGATCGCGCAAGACGTGAACCGCTTCAATCTTGAAAAAGCGGATTCGCTCTTCGATCAGCGTCATCGGTTCGTTTTCAGCGGCGTTATGTCGTCGCCGGATGGGTGGAGAGGTTCGGATTCGATGTGGAAAAAGATCTTGGCCGATTTCACGATCGCACCGATCATCGAGATCTCGTCCGGGCGTCCGTTCAACATTATTACAAACGCCGATACTAATAACGATCAATCGTCGCAGACCGATCGACCAAGCGTTGCCGCAGATGGTTCGCTTTGCATTCCCGGTCGAACAGGATGTACGCCATTGATCGTTGACGGGCAGTTTTCGATCGGGAATCTCGGTCGTAACCGTGGCATCACGCATTCGTATGCATCATTCGATCTTAGGCTCTCACGGGCTTTCCGTTGGGGCGAGCGATACAAGATCGATGTCATCGCCGAAGGCTTTAACCTCTTCAACCGGTTCAACGAAGGCTCAGCTTCGCCGTTCATCGAAGACGTAAACGGGTTTGGCACACGAAGCGGCGGCAAGTATTTCAGCCGCCCGACGGCGTCGTTCGACCCGCGTCAATTCCAGCTCGGCTTAAAATTCGCTTTCTAATAGTTATCGAGTTTTTCCATAACCAAAGCCTGTTTCTGATCTTAGGATTGGGAACAGGCTTTTTCTTCAGCACGGTTCTCCGTGTTTCGCTTCTGAGAGCGTGCCGCGCGTTTCAGTGAACCAGATGTAACACTTGTAACGGATGTAACGCCCGTAACAGAGTAACCCTTGTAACAGTTTGGGTTGTTCGAATTAGGAATAGCGAATTTTTAACACAAAGACGCAGAGACCGCAAAGGTCGGAAAAACGCCAGCTAAAGCTGGAACTCCAAACATCCATACGCCGGCCAAAGCCGGAACTCCAAACCATTTCAAAGACCCCGACCGGAAACGTTTCCGGATCACCACAATTATCAATTGGTTGCGGCACTGACGAAATAGCACTTGGCGCGATTTGATAACAGTTGTGGCAAATGGAATGATCTATTAGATTAAAAGCAGAAAGGGCTCGACGGATGAAGCTGTCGAGCCCTTTCAGTGTGTGGATGTAAAGACTAGCTATCGGTCTTTGGTGCTGTCTGCTCACGGCGAAGTTGGCGTTGTTCACGCATTTCTTCCCTACGCTGCTTCATCTCAACCTTTTTGGTCTCGATCTGCTGCTTTTGCTCAGGTGTCAAGATCGCGTCGATCTGTGCCTTGATCGACTGAGCCTTTTCCTGACGTTGTGCCCGAAGCTGTTCCGCACGCTGGGTCTGTTCCGGTGTGATGGCCCCGGCACGACGAGCCTGCATAATGGTCTTCATCTCTTCACGAGTCGAATCGTCCGGACGATTTGCTTCGCGTATAGCTTTTATCGCGGTCTTCTGCTCTTCGGTAAGTTCGATGCCGCGAAGTCCACGCATTCCGCCCATTCTGCGATGTCCGCCGCCTTTACCGCCGCGCATTCCCTTGCCAAATCCGTCGCCTCCACGTTTATAGCCTCGGCCTTCACGCTTGTCTGTTTTGTTTACGCCGTCTTTCGGAGTTTCGACAGTCGTCTGAGCCGAACTGGTTATTGAAAACGCTCCTGCGGCGAAAACCGCAACGATACCTGTGAATAATTTCGATCTTAATGACATATTTTACCTCTTAAGTTCCAGAATCTTGTGGCTCTCGCCGACACCAAGTAAGACGCATAGTTTCGGGCGTTAGCCGAAAGAAAATTGTAAGAGTGTGTAAATGAGCTTGGCAGTGTTTCAATCGAGTAGAAGCCGAAACCGTAGGCAGGCGTCTGCCGAATTGAACTCTGCCGTTACAAAAGGCTAAAATGCCTAGTTCCGGCTTCAATAAAGCGGAAGATCCAGAATATGAGATTTTTATCCGAGATTAACTGCCCGGCCGACCTTAGGCAGCTTAGAGTCGAAGATCTGCAGGAAGTTGCGGATGAGGTGCGGCAGTACATCATCGATACATGTTCGCGAGTTGGCGGGCACACGGGTGCGTCGCTCGGCGCGGTCGAACTTGCGGTGGCGATGCATTACGTTTTCGATACGCCGAACGATCGGCTTGTTTGGGACGTTGGCCATCAGGCATACGCACACAAGATTTTGACCGGCCGCCGCGATGAGCTTCATACGATCAAACAGTTCGGGGGACTTTCGGGATTTCTCCGCCGCGACGAATCAGAATATGACACGTTCGGAGCCGGCCATGCTTCAACATCGCTATCAGCCGGACTCGGAATGGCGGTCGCACGCGATCGAAAAGGCGGAGATTTTCACGTCTGCGCATTGATCGGTGATTCTTCTCTTGCCGGCGGAATGGCGATGGAAGCGATCAACCAGGCCGGACATTTGAAATCTCGGCTGATCGTGATCCTAAACGACAACGGGATGTCGATAGCACCTGCCGTTGGATCTCTGAGCGGCTATCTGAATCGGATCAAAGAAGCACAAAGTTATCAGCACCTGAAAGAAGAGATCGGCGACGCGCTTGAAAGCGTTCCCGGAATCGGCGGTAAACTGCGCGCAGCCGCTAAAACGGTAAAGGATGCGATCGCTGCCGCGGTTCTTCCCGGTGCCTTGGTCAACGAACTCGGGTTCAAATACGTCGGATACGTTGACGGACACAATGTCGAGCAACTTGTAAAGGCGTTGGAACTTGCCAAGAAAGTTGATGACGGACCGGTGATTGTTCACGCCTTAACAACCAAAGGCAAAGGCTTCCCGAACCCGGAAAAGAATTATTATGCGTACCACGCAACCGGCCCGTTCGATCCTAAAACCGGCCTCGCGTACAAATCGAGCAAGCCGACACCGCCGACATATACAAAGGTATTTGGCGATACGATGTGCGAACTAATGGCCGGCGACGAGACGATCGTTGCTTTGACAGCGGCGATGCCCGACGGAACCGGTGTCGATAAGGTGCTCGAAACATACCCAGACCGTGCGTTCGATGTCGGCATCGCTGAACAGCACGCCGTTACTTTCTGCGCAGGAATGGCATGCGAAGGATTGAAACCGGTCGCAGCCATCTATTCCACATTTTTGCAACGTGGTTTTGATCAGATCATTCACGATGTTTGTCTGCAGGATCTGAACGTTACGTTCGCGATGGATCGTGCGGGGATCGTGGGTGCTGATGGCCCGACGCACCATGGGTTGCTTGATATCGCTTATCTGCGTGGTTATCCGAATATCATCTTGATGGCTCCGAAAGACGAGCGTGAAATGCGTGACATGATGCGGACAGCGATCGAACATCCCGGCCCGGCAGCATTGCGTTACCCAAGAGGCAACGGCCGCGGAGTCGATATCTCGGAAGCTCCGCAATTGATCGAGATCGGCAAGGGCGAAGTCCTGCGGGAAGGGGAAGATGTTGCGATCGTAGCGATCGGTTCAATGGTGCAACCTGCTCTTGAGGCCGCTGATAAGCTGATGGGTAAAGGCATTGATGCAACGGTCGTAAACGCACGTTTCATCAAACCGCTCGACGAGGATCTGTTTTTAAGTCTCGCGAACGAGAATCGATTGATCGTGACCGTCGAGGAAGCATATTTAGCGGGCGGATTTGGTTCGGCAGTTATCGAATTGCTTGAGCGACACGGCCTGCAGGATTCGGTCAGAATCTTGAGGATCGGTGTATCGGACGAGATCGTGCCGCACGGTGATCCAAAAGTATTGTTGGCTGGATATGGTCTAAACGCCGACGGTATCGCTGAACGAACCGAATCCGCGTTTGCAGGTTTAAGGGAGAAGGCTCCGGTGAAGCGTCGTTTGAAGATCGCGTAATCGTTAAATGAAACAACAAAAGAAAAAGAGCAATTTAATGCCGTTCGTTATTATCGGCGTAGTTTTGATCGCGGTAATTGGTGTGGTCGCCGTCGGGACCGGACTTATCGGAGCCGGACTATGGTTTGCGTCGAAGGATACCTCGACAAAGCCTGTCTCCAGTACGTCAAATGTGCCGACTCAAAAGCCGAATTATGCAAATGCACCGGCAGGTGCGCCGATCGGCGTAAATATGACCGGATCGACAACGGCGACGGTTACAGTTGAGGAATTTGCCGATTTCCAATGCGGCGGTTGTGCCGCGGCTCATCCGATCATGAACGAGGTCAAGGCCGCATACGCCGGAAACAAGAATTTCCGTTTCATTTTCCGCCACCTACCGCTCGCTATTCCGGCCCATGATAAGTCGTTCAGCGCCGCACTCGCTACCGAGGCCGCCGGTTTTCAGGGCAAGTTCTGGCAGTTTCAGGATCTTCTTTTCCGCAATCAGTCATCATGGACGTCAAATCCTAACTACCTTCAGATCTGGGAAGAATATGCCTCGTCGATCGGAATGGATGTCGCTCGTTTTCGTTCCGATATGGATGGATCGGTCGCAAAACAACGCGTCGATGCAGACATCATGAGAGCACGCGGTCTCGCAGTGACATCGACACCGACCGTTTTGGTCAATGGGACAGTTGTACCTGCAACGACTGCGGCAGTTCGAACGGCGGTTGATGCGGCGATCCAGCAAGCAGCCTCATCCTCAGCGGCGAATGCCGTCGCACCGGCAGCAAATTCCGCGACCAAATGACCGACGACGAGAAAAGTTTAGAAGACGTTTTAGAAAGCCCCGGCTGGGCGCCGATCATCGCTTCGTTGATCTCGCTAGTCGGGCTTTTTGATTCTGTATATCTAACAGTCAAACATTATTCGGGCGAACCGGTTCCATGTAGCCTCGTTGAAGGATGTGAAATGGTACTCACAAGCCCATACGCCGAGATCGCAGGAGTTCCGCTCGCCGCCCTTGGAGCCGCAGCGTATTTCGCGGCTTTTTCTTTTTCTATCATGACCGCCTTCGGTAACCGATCGTTTTGGAAACTGTTTGGCGTTCAATCAGTTCTAATGGCAGCCTTTTCGATCTGGCTGCTCTATTTGCAGGGTTTCGTGATCGAAGCCTTTTGCCAATTCTGCCTGATCTCAGCCGGCTCCTCGATCGCCTTATTTTTAACTTACTTAGCATCTAAATTAACATTTAGGAAATGATGCCGTAACTGAAACCGTTAACCGTTTCCATGCGAAATCATGTTGCGAGGGACAGGAAATGTCTTTCAAAAGTTATTTGAAGATTTCTACTTGGAATGCCTCTGATCAAACTAGAAGTTTAGGTTTATGCGGTTGGGTTTTCGCAGGCCTGTAACAAGCAGTTCCGGGTTTGGCAGTTTGCTTTGTTTAGGTTAGTTTATAGGTTGTCGGGTCTGGTTCTGATTTTGATGTCCCAAAACATCCTTAAACGCATAGCAAACGGCGACCAAAGCGCTGTCCAAGATTGCCTAAAAACTTACGGCGGCTTGGTTTGGTCATTGGCGCGACGCATGTTGCGCAATTCTGATGACGCTGAAGACGCGGTGCAGGAGATCTTTGTAGATGTCTGGAAGAATGCCGGACGTTATGATGAATCGCAGTCGTCGGAAACGACGTTCATCGCGATGATCGCCCGGCGGCGTTTGATCGACCGAATAAGGTTCACCCAAAGAAGAATTTCGGCTGATTCGATCGAAGATATGTTGGCGGAACCCGCTAGAACGGGCGATGCAGACATGCAGATGTTGGTCGAGGGCCGCGAAGCGTTTCGGGCACTAAAAGGTTTGCGTCCCGAGCAACAGCAGGTTTTGCAGCTTTCGATAGTGCAAGGTCTGTCGCATCAGGAAATATCTGACGCAACGGGCATGCCGCTTGGCACCGTCAAAACTCATGCAAGGCGTGGGCTGATGCAGGCGAGAGAAATAATGGGAGTTGGAAATTCGAGCAAGGAGGTTTCAATATGAGTGATAAGTTAGATGAAAGAGCGTTGGAACTCCTGTGCGACCGCACTCTCTTTGGCCTCAGTGACGAAGAATTGCGTGAGCTCGAACGTCTCGCTCCGGAGGCGTTATCGAGCAGCGATGCATCTGCGTTCGAATTCACTGCGGCTCAGTTAAGTTTGATCAATCCGGACAATGCCGAATTACCGCAGCATTTGTTCGATAAGATCTTGGCTAGTTCAAAGCCGCATGTTGCTGCCGAAACTAATGTGTTTACCGCACCTCGCCGCGATATAGTCGCCGAAAAACAGAGTTCAGGTGCGATCTGGGGTTGGCTCGGATGGGCAGTTGCCGGTGCGGCTAGCATAGCGTTGGCTGTAAACATATTCTCGCCCCGCAGCGGCACCGAAGTAGTTAACGTACCGAAAGATCCGCCTGTCGTAGAGCAAAAATTGACACCTTATCAATTGAGGCAGCGGCTTATCGATACGGAACAAGGCGTTCTTCGCGCTGATTGGAGCAAAGGCACTTTCAAAGACAGCGAAGCAATCTCAGGTGATGTCGTTTGGAGCGACAAAACCCAGACAGGTTACATGCGGATCAGCGGCCTTCCGGCCAATGACAAAGCGAAGGCTCAATATCAGCTCTGGATATTTGAGGATGCCAAGCTAGAGAAATTCCCGAAAGACGGCGGAGTTTTTGATGTCGATGCTAATGGTGAAGTCATAATTCCGATCGATGCAAAAATAGCCGTGAATAACCCGAAAGCGTTTGCGATCACGGTCGAAAAACCGGGCGGTGTAGTTGTTTCAGAACGTGGCCAGATCGCTGGTCTCGCACCGGTGAAACCAAGTCAGTCATAATTCCGTATTACAATCAGAAGATCAAGTTGTGCTGCTTTAGGTGAATCAGGATTTTCGTTTACACAACGACCTGACCGATTTCCTAACCGTAGCCGTTTCTTTCATTTAAATTAGATTTATAAGGAGTTAGACATGCGATCCAAAAATCTCATTGTCGGTTTATTTGCCATGCTCGCACTCATTTCAACGAGCGTTCCGGCACAAAAAGCCGATAAACTGCCGCCGATCGGCGTCAAGGAATACACGTTAAAGAATGGCCTACGGGTACTTCTTCACCAGGACAAATCAACGCCGGTGGTAGCCGTTGGTGTTTGGTATCACGTTGGTGCAAAAAATGAGGTTGAAGGCCGTACCGGCTTTGCTCACCTTTTCGAACACATGATGTTTCAGGGTTCGAAGAACTACGACGCCGATTACTTCACACCGCTCCAGGAAGCAGGTGCGAACATCAACGGAACCACGAATCAGGACCGTACCTGGTACTACGAAACCGTTCCATCAAACTTTCTTGAGCTCGCACTGTTTATGGAAGCCGACCGGCTTGGCAATCTGCTACCGGCGATGACTCAGGAAAAGCTTGACAATCAGCGAGACGTTGTAAAGAACGAACGTCGTCAAAGAGTTGATAATCAGCCTTACGGCACGGCATTCGAAAAGATCGGCGAGCTGATGTATCCAAAGCCACATCCGTATAACTGGACCACCATAGGTTCGCTTGAAGATCTTCAAGCCGCTTCGATGGACGACGTCCAGTCATTTTTCCGACAATACTACACGCCGAACAACACCGTTCTTGTTCTTGCGGGTGATTTCGACGAAAAGCAGGCGAAGGATTGGATAGATAAGTATTTTGGATCGATGCAAAAGGGTGCGGATATCAAGCGTCCAAATCCGGCACAGCCTAAACTTGAAAAAGAAATAAGAACAACGGTCGAAGACACCGTTCCACTTCCCCGGAGATCTATGGTGTGGCACGGCGTCCGGGCGTATTCAGCCGATGAACCTGCTCTGGATTTTCTGAGCAACATACTTTCGAGCGGTCGAACCTCGCGATTGCAGAGCAATTTGCTTTACAGCAAAGAGCTTGTCCAGCAGATCGGCGCTTTCAGCGGTGCCAATGAAGCCGCGGGATTGTTTCAGATCCAAGCAACGGCTCGTCCCGGCAAATCGCTTGATGATATCGAAAAGGAAATAAACGCCGAACTCGAACGCATCAAGAATGAGCCACCGACCGCCGAGGAAATGACGCAGACGTTAAATCTAATTGAATCGCAATCAATTTTTGGTTTGCAAACCGTGCTCGGAAAGGCCGGACAGCTTGCAACATACGCTGGTTATTTAGGTAAACCTAACTGGTTCCAAGATGATCTTGACCGTTATAGAAAAGTGACGGCGGCGGATGTTTCCCGTGTTGCAAAACAATATTTGGGAGCGAACCGACTTGTTATGTCTTATGTTCCGCGAACCGGTGAAGCTCCGCGACAAGCCCGGGCGGCAAACCAGACGACAACGGCCCCGACCAAGAAACAGGATGACGCGAGAATTGCGGCACAGACGGCAGCATTGCCAAAAGCTGGACCAAATCCAAATCTTGTTCTGCCCAAGATCGAAAAGGCAAAGCTTTCGAACGGTATGGATCTTTGGATGGTTGAGCAGAAAGAATTGCCAATCGTTTCAATGAACATGGTACTTGGAGCTGGCTCCGCGACCGAACCCAGCGATCGAACCGGCGTTGCGAATATGACAGCCGCTTTGCTCGATGACGGAACGAAAACGCGGTCGGCTGAGGTTTTGGCAAATGAGCTGAGGCAGATCGGCATCAATGGCATTGGATCGGGTTCTGGGTTCGATTCGACAAATGTTGCCGTCCAGGCCCTTTCCAGACATTTAGACAAGGCCCTAGAACTGTATGCCGACGTTATCCAAAACCCGGCATTTCCAGCTACTGAGCTTGAAAGCTTGCGGGCTAGATCACTTGTCGGGCTTCGTCAGCGGGCATCTAATCCGAATGCGATCAGTAACGTTGTTTACAACAAAGTACTCTACGGTGATCATCCATATGGCCGCGACGATAACGAAGCGACCATAAAGGCGATCACACGAGACGACGTTGTGAAGTATTACGAATCGACCTATCGACCGAACGGTGCAACGTTGATCGTAGTTGGCGACTTTAACAAAGCGGACTTAAAGGCAAAGGTTGAGAAAGCTTTTTCCGGCTGGAAGTCGGGTACTGCATCAAATGCCTCGTTGCCAGCGACTCCAGCCATGACCGAGACCGCGATCTATCTAGTCGATCGCCCGAATTCAGCTCAGTCTGTAGTATCGATCGGTCATGTCGGCCTGGACCGGATGAATCCCGATTTCTTTGCGGTATCGGTGATGAATTCGGTTCTTGGCAGCGGCTTTACTTCGCGGATTAATATGAATTTGCGTGAAGATAAAGGTTACACATACGGCGCTCGGAGCGGCTTTTCGTTCCGTCGTGGTGCCGGGCCATTCTCGGCCGGAGGCGATATTCAGACAGCCGTGACGAAGGAATCGATCGTTGAGTTTATGAAAGAACTGAACGGGATAAGAGCCGGAAATCCGGTGACGCAAAAGGAACTGGATTACAACAAGCAGAGCCTGATCCGCCGTTATCCTTCGGCTTTTGAAACCAACGGTGCGATCTCGGCACAGCTTGCCAATCTCGTCACTTACGGCTTGCCTGACACTTACTTCAACGACTATATCGGCAAGATCAACGCCGTTACTCTTAAAGACGTAAACCGTGTTGCCAAAAAGTACTTAGATCCGTCGAAAATGGCGATAGTCATTGTTGGCGACCGAAAGGTCATTGAACCGGGACTAAAGGAACTCGGATTTTCCGTAAAGATCCTTGATTCTGACGGCAACCCGGTTTCGGAGTAAGCGAACTGAAGCTTAGAAAAATAAGGGGCGAGCGTATTTGCGTTCGTCCCTTTTTCCGATTTTGAGATCATCGCAAGCCTTGCGGTTTCAAAACGGGTCATCTTCCCACGTGAGAAACGGTCTTGTGATATAATCTCGGTTTTCGTTCTAAACGCGATTAAAACAACTATTTTGGAGAATATTGATGTCTGTAGATCACAGCAAGATACAAGAATTATTGGGCAGCGACGCCGAGGGATTACTTGGCCACATTTCGAAGACGATACCGAAAGAGCAGTTACATTTGCCGGGCGGCGACTTCGTCGATCGTGTAGTTTCGCAGTCTGATCGAAACGTAAACGTAATGCGTTCGATGCAGAC
>JBGTKQ010000052.1:0-14412 GCA_041744555.1 Pyrinomonadaceae bacterium | reverse complement strand
GATCTCAAGATTCACTTTCTTACCCAAGGCTTTGGCGTACTTATGCAGCGTTGAAAGCCGAATATCCTCCGCGTGGTTCTCGATCCGTGAGATCGCAGATTTCTTAGTCCCTAATTTTCGTGCGACCTCTTCCTGAGTCATTCCGGCCTGTTCGCGGGAAACCTTAAAAAGTACTCCGATCTTGAAGTTTTCGTAGCCATCGTCAAAACCCTCGGCAAACTCAGGGCTTTCTTTTTTGTTCTTCGATAAATTTGTCCAGATCATCCATGCTAATAATGATATCTCGCCTGCAAAAACGAGATTCGGTCGTCCAGAACCAGATAGACGACACGGTGTTCTTTATTTAGACGACGCGACCACGTGCCCGCTTGCTTATGTCGGAGCGGTTCTGGCTTCCCAATACCGTCAAGTGGTTCGCGAACAATGGCGTCCACTACGTCCAGCAACTTCAAAAGCAGTTTTCGATCCTGATGAGCCCAGTAACGGAGATCATCGAGGAACTGAGGTTGGAAGACCACATCGCGTCTCTTATTTAGCTTTTGATCTCTCTGCACCAAATTCCTTACGCAGCTCCTCGATCGAGATTTTTTCGCCTTTACCATCCAAGGTTTGTTCGATGGCCTTATTTAGGCGCGCGGCATTTTTCGGTGATCGAAACAAATACTCTGTCTCCATCAGGCTTGACAGTTCATCGGCGCCGATCATTGCTACGGATGCGTGCCCGCGGCGCTTGATAACGACGACCTCACAGTCGTCAGTAACCTGATCCATCAACGACGCGAGATTGTTTCGTGCTTCACTATAGCTGACTTCTAATGACATAATGCCTCCGCAAGTTGTACAATGTTATTGTACGTGGAATTGGTAAATAGTCAATGAAAATTGGAATACTAATATCAGGCCGCGGGTCGAATATGGTGGCGTTGGTTGACGCGGTGAAGAGCGGCGAGATACCGGCTTCTGAGGTGGCGGTTGTGATTAGTGATAAGGCCGACGCGGCGGGTCTGGCGAAAGCTGCGGAACGCGGGGTCGAGACGTTAGCTATTGAACGAAACGGCCGGAAACGTGCGGAGCACGACTCCGAGATCGTTGCGGCTCTGAATGAACGCGGCGTTGAGCTTGTTTGCCTTGCGGGCTATATGCGTCTGCTTTCGCCTTTGTTCGTACAGGCATTTCCCGATCGAGTCATAAACATTCACCCGAGCCTGCTGCCCGCGTATCCCGGCCTTCACGTCCACGAACGCGTCCTCGCCGCTGGCGAAAAGGTTTCGGGCTGCACCGTACATTTCGTTAACGAAGACCTCGACGCCGGCCCGATAATCCTCCAACGCAAAGTCCCGGTTTTCGACGGCGACACCCCCGAATCTCTCTCGGCAAGAATTCTCGAACAAGAGCACGGAGCGTTTGTCGAAGCGGTGCGGGCGATTGTTGTTGGCCGGATCACGCACGCCGAATTGGAAAAACTGCCGGAGCAAACCCGACATCTCCACGAAATACTCGACGTGGGTTTGCTTACCTCGATGAGGGGTGTAGGCATTTCATTGCGGGAGGCACTCGGCAGGATCAACTACAAGAAGCTCAGGCGGGAAGTCGACGCTTCCGACCTATTACCAGTCATAAAATCGCATCCTTACTATATCTATGACTGGAAAATGTATAGCGAAGATAAACGGACCGATGGAGGTTGGTGGATCGATGAACAATCGAGTCGTATAGGAAATCTCCAGACCAGGGAAACTATTTCTTTTGAGTCGACCGAACGTGCGATTGCTGAATACGTTACTCGCGAACTAGATTTTTGGGCGACTCTTGAGTAAATATAGCACTCGCGAGAAACGCATTCTGATTTCAGTCGGCGAATGCCGACGGTATATGTGTAGCCCACATCGCTAGATGTGGGTAAGGTGCGAAAGGGAAACCCGAGTCGTCGCGAGACGACGACATAACTAAACGTCGCGCAATGCATTTTATGCCGTGGTCTCCGACCACTCTTATCGTTTTGCGATTTACCCATATCTTGCGATATGGGCTACAAACATTTCGTCGGCGTTGCCGACTCGGTTTTCGATAACGTTGATTACCCCGTAGCTTGCGATATGGGCTACAAAGAATACCGTGGTCTTCGACCACTTTTGTGCGGCCACTTCCAACATCCCGCGATTGGGGTCATAAAATGACTTTCAATATTCGCCGACTTCAAATTCTGTATGGCACACACATATTCAAATCACGTTTTCCATATTGTTTTCAGCACTCAAGGCCGCGTGCCATTGATCGGGGTCGAACGACGATCGGAAGTGCGTGCGTATCTAACCAGTTTGGTCAAAAATAAGGGCGGTAAGGTTCTCATCATCAACAGCATGCCGGATCATGTACATATACTGGTCGTTCTGCCACCAGATCTTTCCGTTTCGGACCTGATGAAATTTGTTAAATCTAATTCATCTCGCTGGATGAAAGAGCGTTTTGAGGCAAAGTTTGCATAGCAAAAGGGCTTCGGTTCATTTACCGTCTCTAGGTCTGGTGTCGATGCGGTTGCGAAGTACATTCGCGATCAGGAAATTCATCACCAAGGCATGAAATTTGACGATGAGTTTGTGTTGCTGTTGCGGAAGAACGAGGTCGAATGCGAAGAAGAATTCTTGTGGAAATGACGATGGCGTCGATCTATCCATATCTTGCGATATGGGCTACAGACATTTCGTCGGCGTTGCCGACTCTGCTTTTTCCGTCCGGCGGGTTGGGTGATTGAGCGAGCGGTTTGAGACGCGTGCGGTTCTTAGGTTGAGGAGAAGAATTCCCTCGCGATCGATCTCGGCGTCGTGGAATTCGAGCGTTTCTTTTACGACGATGCCGCATTCCACGAAAAGCTGAAACGCACTAATTTTTCTGCCGCCGTGACGTCCGGAGAGTAAAGCCGGATAGGCGTTGTTCTTGCTAGAATTAGTAGGTTTTAGCCCGATCGTGTGGTTCGCCGGATCGTAAAGAAGCATAAAGGCTTCGGCCTCGCCGAGCTTTTCATGGGCGGCACGATTCAGAACGATCGTTCCTTTCGCATTCAGCGTTACATACAATCCGGCCCACTGTGCCCGTTTGTCACCCCGCGGTATCAATTTCCAATCGCGTTTCATAGGAATTCGGATTGTACCACAAGTAAAAGTCTGTTGCATAGACAAAACTATTGGGAAGTCTAACCCCGGTGGTCGATATGATGCCTTCGTGATGACCGGGTTGATCGAGGTCTTGACGGCTTGCTTGCCGGAGGTTGATGTTCGACATAATGCTTCCTGATCAAAACGGGGCTGGGCCAAAAACACGCGGGGCTGGACCCCAAAATGTGGGGCTGGCGGTCGAAAAACCGAAAAAAAAAACGGGGCTGGCGCCCAAAAACTATTCAATAGAGGAATTGATCACATACAAATGTCATCGACCGCGATCACGCTATAGTAATGTCAACGGAATCGATCGAAACCATTCCGTAAAAGCTTGCCACGTTGGTGAATTCATCACAAAAAACGTTGGTGCCTGGAATAGGACGAATAGCCCGAGCATCGTCGGAAATACCCATCTGCCGGATAGGTTCCGCCGTTCGGCAATGATCAAAATTACGAATACTAGGTCGGTTATGGTGTACGTAATAAATTGGTGATACTCGATCGGCACAGGCATTGTGAATATCAGGATACGTGCCAATATCGGATCGATCAGAGTTAGTCCCGTGCAGATCATAAAACGAGCGTGGACTTCAGCTTGTTTTCGGAAAACGACGGCTAACAGGTATGAAATAGCGAACAGAACCGCAAGGAAGATCTGAAGGTAAAGAATGTAGCTTTGTATCGCGTAATTTTCCGGAGTTGCGATCCGTATTCGGTGGTTTGCAAGCAGGAGCATTGCGGCCAGCACGATCGGAAAAATTGCGTAGGATGCTTTTCCTACCGCTTTGTGAGCCGAATATCGGTACGTGCGGATAAGCCAGGGCTGAACGATTAGAAGACCCATCCAGAGCGTTGCGGTAATTGCATGAAAATGAATATAACCGGACGCGGAAAAAACTCCTGATCCAAAGTACGATGGCCAGAAAGCTAAGAACGCAATAACTAGAAGAGCGATAAAAAGCGGCCAGGTCCGGGAAATGTCGATCGGCTTGGAAAGGCTCTTCATAAAGATCATCCATTTTTGGAATTTTACGTTCGTTTCGTGAGGCATCCCTGCGTGCCCTGCTCAATAACCCGGAAGAAAACACAGAGATAATGTCCTTGAGACCGCCGATTGTCAATTGCCCGGCCAGCCGTTGACATTGCGCCCTTTTTTCTCGTAAACTCTAGGTTTTCACTTTCGGGTGAAGTTAATGGAGACGAATTATGCCGCAGAGAACATTTCAACCAAACAACCGTCGTCGCGCGAAAAAGCACGGCTTCAGGGCGAGAATGGCGACGAAGAACGGCCGGGCCGTGATCAAGCGCCGCCGAGCCAAAGGCCGGAAGCGATTGACGGTTCACCATTATTAAGTTTTTCTTTACGACGAGAGGCTCGGCTGCTGAAACGCGCCGAGTTTCTTCACGTTTACGAACAAGGTGCGCGAATCGAAGGCCGTTTTATGACGGTCTTTATTTTGCTTAGCGATAAACCGCTGCAGCGAGTAGGGATAACGGCAACAAAAAAGGGGATCGGCAAGGCGCATGACCGAAATCGTGCGAAACGCCTGCTCCGCGAGACGTTCAGATTAAGCAAGGTTGAGCTCGACGGCATTGATGCGAAATACGATTGGGTATTGAATGCACGCCGTTCGATCCTCAGGGTAAAACTTGAAAAGCCATTAGCCGAATTTCGCGAGATAGTAGGTCGCATCGGGCAGAAACACGACCGGTAGGGAGTGTGCCTGCTTGATATTCGGACGGCACACTTCCTACGGGTCGTGTTTCTGTCTTTGAATGTGGCATCATTACGGATATCGATGAAATTTCTCGTTCTGGATCTGCTGGGAGTTTATAAGGCATTCGTGTCGCCATTTTTGCCGCCGGCCTGCAGATTTGAGCCGACGTGCTCTGAATATACGCGGGCAGCAGTTGAGAAATACGGTGCGTTAAAGGGAACCTGGATGGGCGTAAAACGTATCTTACGCTGTCAGCCATTTTGCACGGGCGGACACGATCCGGTTCGGTAGGTTCGGAGTTCCGAGTTCAAAGTTCCAGGTCGCGAAAGACCGCTTTGAACCTCGAACTATGAACGTTGAGCTTTTGTAATGGAACAAGAAAAACAAGGTCAATCTCGGTTTCTAATGGCGGCAGTTCTTTCGATGGTCGTCCTTTTCGGATGGTCATATTTCTTTGCGCCCAAGCCGCCGGCCGAAGATCCGAACGCGGCGACCAATTCGAATACTGCACAACCGCAGGTTGCAACAACCGCGCCGCAGACACAGCAACCCGTCGCGGAACCTGTTGCGGCAACGCCCGATGCGACGCCGAACAGATCGATCACGATCAAGTCGCCTTTATATGAGGTTACGCTCGATTCAAAAGGTGCTGTCGCGACGAGTTGGATACTGCTGAAGAATGCCTCACCGAACGAATATCCACTGTTTGCGGACGGCTCGACGGAAGCCGAAAAGAAGCCTCTCGAGTTGATCTCGCCGAAAGCATTATCGCAAACGCCGCGCGATGTTCCGTTTCGTTTGATCACAAATGACCCGAACATTACGACGCTGGTAAATGATCGAAACTATCAGGTTTCGGTTGCTGAAGATTCGATAACGATCGGCCCGGGTGAGGAGCGTCGGATCGAATTTACGCTTGCCGGCGAAAACGGTGTCGAGATCAGGAAAACGTTTTTGTTTCGTGCTGACAGCTACGTGTCCGACCTTGCTATTGATCTAAAACAGAACGGGCAGATTGTTCCGAACACGCGTCTTGCGATCGGTGCCAGCATCGGCGACCACGCGATCAACCATCACACTTTTTATCAGATAGAATCAGAAGCGGTTGCGGCTGTTGATGGCGGTGTGGTCCGCAAGCAGGGGTATTACTCGTTTGAATTCAACGCTGAGAACAAAGCGTCTATGCCGGTGCCGGGTATGGTCGATTGGGCAGGCGTAAGCGATTCGTATTTCGCGATGGCCGCAATTCCGGCGACGCAAACGCAAGGGTTAGAGATCCATGCCGTCAAATACGACGTCGATACTCAGCCGTATTACAAAAGCATTTTTGGCTGGATAATTCGCAGCCCTGAAACAAAAGAAACTCGGCATCTTGTCACGGCATATTTACCGATAAATGCCGACGGTTCCGTTACAAAAGTATTCACCGGAACTAAGGATTATTTTCTGCTTAATCCGCTAAGTGCGGAACTTGGCAAGCCGAATCTAGTAAACCTCATAAATTTTAGTAACTATTCGTGGATCCGGCCTATTACGGCGACGCTTTCTGTTCCGATCCTTTATGCACTGCATTTCTTTAACGGCCTGACGAATAACTACGGCGTTGCGATCATTGTTTTCACATTCCTGTTCTATTCCCTGCTGTTCCCGCTGAGGTGGAAGCAGTCGAAATCCTTTAAGAAAGCGGCGTCGAACGCGCCGAAGATGAAGGAGCTACAGGACAAGATAAAAGACATGCAGAAGAAAGGCGTCCCGATGGACGACCCGCGAATGCGTGCACTGCAGATGGATCAGCTAAAGATGACGAAGGACGCTCTGCCGATCGGCGGATGTCTTCCAATGCTCTTGCAGTTCCCGCTGCTGATCGCGTTTTACACGGCGATCACAATAGCGCTTGACGCACGCCAGGCATCGTTCCTTTGGCTCCCCGATCTTTCGGCGGCAGACCCATGGCATTTGCTTGAATTCGGCTTTGCCGGTTCGATGGTCTTGGCGATGAAGTTTACACCGACGGCACCGGCCGTTACGCCCGAGCAGCAGATGCAGCAGAAAATGATGATGTATCTGATGCCTGTGATGATGTTGTGGGTAATGTGGACAGCACCTTCTGGCCTACTGCTTTACTGGTTCTTCGGTAACATTGTCAGCTTTGGTCAGCAGATGATAATCAACCGTTTGAACAAGACCGACGAACCGCCCGCAGCGGAGGTTGTCGATAGCGTTCCGAACAATGCGAAGAAAGTGAAGGGAAAGGCTAAGCTAAGTACCTCTTAGGCGCACTCCAAAGTTATGAATGAGATCTGTAAAAATGCCGAATCGCTGCTAAGCGAAATTATTTCCGGAGCCGGTTTCGACATGACCGTTTCTTCCCGCTGGATCGATGAAGGCTGTCTGTTAAGTCTTAGCGGGAATGATACCGGATTAGCACTTGCCGAGAATGCAGAAATGCTTGACGCGTTCGAGACGATCTTGTTCCAAGCCTTTGGCCGGGAGCTTGATCGAGAACATCGTTTCATTTGCGATGCTGACGGTTTTCGACAGACGCGAAAGGCAGAGCTGCAGGCAATGGCAAGATTCGCCGGAGATCAAGTTCGAAAGAGCGGTCGACCGTTTACGTTCGGAGTTCTTAATAACACAGAGCGTCGGATCATTCACTTGACCCTTCAAAAGGAAGAAGACCTTGCGACCGAATCGGTCGGTGCGGGACGTGATCGCCGGCTGCAGGTAAGTTTAAAATAGTAAGATCTCAATAGGAAGAACAGGATATTCAGGAAGGGAGAAGATTCTATTTACTCTGAATATCTTTTTCAATTTCTATGGCCGATACAATCGTCGCACTTGCAACACCACTAGGCCGCAGCGGCATTGGAGTGATCCGTCTGAGCGGAAGCGATTCTCTTCGTATCACGAGGATCTTGGTCGGCAACCAAGAATTCAATCCATCAAACAGGGTTGCAACCCTTCAGAAGATCATCGAGCCTGGATCAGGTGTACCAACGGATGACGCGGTCCTTTCTTATTTCAAAGCGCCAAAGTCATTTACAGGAGAAGATGTAATAGAGATCAGCTGCCACGGATCCCCGGTGGTCTTGCGCCAGGTTCTAGATCAGGCGCTTTCAAATGGTGCACGTCTTGCCGGACCGGGCGAGTTCTCGTTGAGGGCCGTCGCAAATGGGCGAATTGACCTTTCTGAAGCGGAAGCGATCCGTGACCTGATTGACGCTCAGACAATGGCGGCAGCAAAACAGTCCGTCCGCCAGATGGGCGGTGAAGTATCACATCTTCTCCAGCCTCTGAAGGATGATCTGCTGGGTGCGATCGTCATCCTAGAATCGGCGCTCGAATTTGTTGAAGACGATCTTCCCGACGCTCAAACCGAGAGTCTGATCTCAACTCTCTTTAAGATTCGGGCATCAGTTCTAGATCTCGCTTCGACATTCAAGGCGGGGCGATTGATTCGAGACGGAATTCGTATCGCTTTGGTCGGTCGTCCGAATGTTGGCAAATCAAGTATCTTCAATGCGCTCTTAGGAAGCAACAGAGCGATCGTGACCGATATCGCGGGCACGACTCGCGACCAGCTTCATGAACGTTTCACTATCGGCGATATTCCAATATCACTTATTGATACTGCCGGGTTACGTGATACTGAAGATGTGATCGAAAGGATCGGTGTTGAACGATCACGTCGGACAATGGCAGACGCCGACCTTATACTCGTAGTTATCGACTCGTCACGCGCGATCACAGACGAAGATCTTTCTATTTGTAGAAACGTTGAGGATCTACCTCATCTGATCGTTTTCAACAAGATCGATAAGGTCGACCGGTCGGACCCGGCTATTGGCGATAATCTTGTTCTTTCGATCAACGGCTCGAACGCAAATTACCATGTTTCGGTTTCAGCCCTCAGCGGAGAGGGTTTGAACGAGCTTAAAGAGGCGATAGTGGAACCGTTTACATCCGACGAATCGTCGGGCAAAGGGTTTTTGATATCCGATGCACGACATCACGACTTACTTGTGAGGACGGCAAACGAGATAGATGAATCGACGGGGCAATTAAAGGACGGGAACAGTGAAGAAATAGTATTGATCGGACTTCACAATGCGTTGCGTTTTCTCGGAGAAATAACTGGTGAGACAACCACAGAAGATATGCTTACAAGAATATTCTCAACCTTCTGTATCGGAAAGTAGCAGAGTTCGGTCCGCTCGGCGGAACAGAATGGCGACCTTTCGTTAGTAAAATGTTTACATTAAGTTTCGACTTGTGAAAAGCGGATTTAACAGTAATGTTCGAGAATCTTAAATGACCCAATGGGCTGTTGTGCACGTTTCCTAAAGCGAAAAGGCTTTTGGGTCTTTCACTCCATAAGAGCGGCGTTTTTACGCCGCTCTTTTCTTTTTGCTAAGTTCGCATTCTCAGAAGTTTGTATATCGAAAAAAGATCGAGCCGGGTTGCGAATTTATCGCGACCCGGCTCGAATTGAGACCGCTTTGATGCGGCGAGTTCAACTACGGTTGAGCTTCGCCAACCACAGCAACGTCCGTTGATAGGCCGAACTGGTTAACGATCACACCGGCCGTTGAACGATTCAACCACCATTGGCCGTTTCGATAGATCGCAATGTCTTCGCGACCGTCGCCATCATAATCGCCTGGAACGGGAATGTCGGTCGAAATTCCGAATTGGGTTGACGTTACATTGCCCCCATTGCTGTTTCGAATCATCCAGGTTCCATTTGACGGTCTGAAAACGGCTTGGTCGACCGTTCCATCGCCATCATAATCACCTGCTACCGGTATGTCACCAGCGGCACCAAGACTGATATTGACGGTTCCACCGGACGAGAGTTGGGCATTCCATGTTCCGTTCAGGAAGGTAGCGATGTCGGCTTCTCCATCGCCGGCCTAGTCAGCCGGAACCGGTGTTATGCCAGCCGCACCAAACGGGGTGACGGTTACTCCGCCGCCGCTGTTCAAGATATACCAGGTGGTCTCCGAAGGCCGATAGATCGCGACATCATCCGATCCGTCACCATCGTAATCGCCAATTACCGGAATGTCCCCTGGTAACCCGAAAGCCAGACCTGCAACGGTAAATCCATTGCTGCGAAGTATCCAGAAATCAGCTTCGGCAGGATCCGCCTGTGGACGAAAGATAGCCGTATCTGTCTTGTTATCTCCGTCATAATCTCCAGGTACGATAGTGTCTGTGCTAAGGCCCCAATTTATCGCGAGGAAACCAGCAGTCGAGCCATTGATGTACCAGTTGCCCTGTGATGGTCGGAAGACGGAAAGGTCGGTGCGTCCGTCGCCGTCAAAATCTGAGCGAGCACTTCCGGTCGGTGCGGCCGCCGGAACGTTAGGCGATCCAGGTGTCAAAACGCCGCCCATTGGGAAATTAGCACTTAGCGGTGCAACAAATACCGTTGATTCAACCGGATCAGCCGCAAGCTCACCATAGTAGAATGCACCTATGCTAAAAGCCGTATCGTTGCCCGGGAATCGGACAAACGCATCCGGAACATCTGTGAACGGCGTTCCGAGGATAGCGCTATTTGCCGGATAAACGAATTCCTGGTCCGGGTCTACCCGGAACGCAACCGCATCGCTGATGTTGGAAACCGCGATGTCGAGCATTCCGTCATCGTTAGTGTCTATATCGAGCCCGGCGAAAATATTTGCAGTTGTTTGGAAAACAGCAAAACTCTCTGATCGCACTTCCAGCGTGCCGAAGCCGATGCGGATAACTGAATTGTAGTTTACGACTGTCGTACCCACAGCGGGGGTTCTATTTGGGCAAACTGGAGCAACGGTATTGTTCAAATAGATAAGGCCATTCGAACCAACCTGAATGCCGCCGACCGGAACCACATGACTAAGCCGGCCTGTGAAAGCCGGGTCGCTGTCAATAGCGACAAAATATGTATTCGCGGCAACGGTCGCTCCCGGGGTTCCTCTGAGCTCGATGTATTGGCAAGAATCGTTCTGCTGATTGCCCGGATCGGCCTCGAGCTCATTTATCAATAGGAATGGGCCGCCTTCGGGTGTCGATTGTTCAGCCTTTTGGCCGACACTCGTTCCGGCCAAGAATAGCGAAAATAAAACCATTAAAATTCCGGATCTGGATAAGCCATTAAATCTCTTCATTCTCTTCTCCTTTAGTGTTACGAAGATCAGTTGATCGCGATAATTTATTCAATTTCGATCAGACAAGATCTAAAAAACATTCAACATTTTGTGTGGTCATGATGACGACACGCTAGAAACTATTGCAGTGAAATCGGATTCCGCTCCATAACCATCGCAACATAGCGGTCACGCTTTTGCTTTTCGATCAACATCTTTGCAATTTCTTCGGCCGTCATGAATGGAGGAGGAATCTCTGAATTCTCTAGGCCCGGTTGCTCAAATTTATTCTGAATCAGGATCTGGCGAAATGAGTATTCAGTTACTTTTCTACCATCTGCTGCCGCTCGCTCTTTTGTGCTTACAAGTTTTGCAATGTGAAAACCCTGTTCGGTCTCGATCACAGAGCCGTAAAGTTCGCCGGGTTTAAGACCAAGCATCGCGGCCTCAAGAGCCGCCGGCTGATCGCCGCCTAGCATGTTCTCGATCAATCCGCCTGTATCTTTGGTCGGACGATGTTCGGTGAATTCCTTGACGAGCTTGTTAAAGTCCTCACCCGACTTCGCTCGTGCGAGTACAGAATTGGCTATTTGCATTTTTCGTTCGACACTATATTCGAGCCGAGTGTTCAAAAACTGTTTGATCTCGGGGTCGGTCGCCCTAATGTCTTTTTCGTAGTTGGCACGAAGCAGGTCTTTCGAGAGAATTCCGGCCTCGAGCACCTTAATACGAAGCTGAACGTTGCGCTCAGCCATGAACTCTTCATCTGCCCTAGCCTTTTCCGACAATATCTTCGCCCGTGCCCAACTTGTTTTTGCCCGCTCCAACGATTCCCCCAGCATCACACCCGGAGCCATGTTATTTCCAAGCTTTCGGTTCGTTTCGCTTTGGAGCGATTGCAGCGTTTCCATATCCTTTTTGAAATCCGCCGCATTTTCGGGGACAGCCAAAACGTTTGCTGTTTCTTCAGCGGTTGGTTTATAAGGTTTATCAAGCGTATAACCAAGCTTTGCTTGATATAGGTCTGCAAGGAGTTGACGCTGTTTGTGATCGAAATTTATCGAAAACCGCTCATCTTTGGTGAGCCCTGTCCTTCTGGCTTCAGCCGCAAGGGCAAGATGTTCCTTGATGCTGTTTGAGAAAGCTTTTCGGGCCTCGGGCGAAGTGGCGATCTCGGCTAGGTCGCCGTCACCCGCCTTTGCCTGACTGTCGAGAATCAACGAAACGTCTTCTTCCGTGATCTCCTTAACGATCTCCGACTCCAGTTTTGCCGCGTCGGCACGATGGTCATAGTAGGCCCACGCGGCAATTCCTATAATTCCGGAGACGATCGCTGCTGCGAGGAAGATATATTTTTTATCCAACATAATTTTCGTCTCCTTCCTTAAAATCGAAGCTTGGCACCAAACTGCATTACGCGCGGTGCTCCGACGGTCCGTGTGATCTGTCCGAAATCCGTCTCATCGCTGAGGTCAGAGTTCGGGTTCGCAAAGTTCGTGATATTGAAAATATTGAAAATGTCCCACTTGAGTTCGAGAGACATTCGTTCCGAAAGCTTTGTCGATTTTTGAACGCTAATGTCGACCCTTCGTTGTGCAGGTCCGCGGAGTGTATTTCGTCCAAGGTTGCCGAAGCCGCCGAGCGGTGCAAGCAAAGCGCACTCAGTATTGTTTGGATCCTGACATGTGTTGAAATACTGACGAAGTGAATCGCCGCCGGCCCGTCGGAGCAGTTCAAGATTACGAACATTCGGACGGGCGAACGCAGCATTGAAGATCGTTCCGCTTCCGCCGCCAACGTTGTATATCCTGGCTAGTGCGTTGAGTGCCTGTAGCGGAGCATTTCGTTCGGTCGCCTCAAGAAAGATGCCAAAGAATTGCGATTCGATATCACCGCTTGTACGCAGGACTTCAAAGCCGGCATTCGAAGCAAATATCGTAAATGGTGAACCAGACTGCCATTGGCCAAAACCGGTTAGTTGCAAGCCATTGATCCATTTGTTTGACGAACGGTTGTAAGGAAGCTCCCACGTGAACGTGCCGCTTATACGATGCGGCCGGTCGTAATCGGAGACCGCTTTGTTAGCATTCAGATCACGCTGATCGCCCTGGATAACTAGTCCAAGATTCGGCGTGTCGGGACGTCCGGAAGCCGTCGTGCTTCCCGGATCGGTAGAACCAATATCGATCGATTTCGACCATGTATATGACAGATTTAAGCCATAGCTATTTGCCAACCTTCGCGAAAGGCTGAATTGGCCGGAATGGTACGCCGAATAACCACGAGACTGAAGAAGGATCGCGTCCGTCGCATCAAAACCAAGGTAAGGAACGCGAACATCGGCGGAGATCAATGCGTTAACGAATTGAAAGTTTGCTGCTGAACCATTAAGGTCAATACCGCCATTTCCGTTGTTACACGGCATATATCCCGCAACGCCGCGCCAAACTGTGCTGCACGCACCAAAGGCTCCGTCCTGATCGTTATTCCTTCGCATGCCGCGTGCACGTTCGGTCAAGCCGGGAGCTCGCGGCGGCAGCGAGCCAGGACGAACTTGCTCGTAGGCATCGTTTAATCGGCCAAAGATGTAATCAGGCGTGTTCGGGTCATTAAGATCGTATGGTTGATTAAAGCCGACGGCAAGAAGAAGATTCTGTCCTTTCGAGCCAATGTATCGAGCTTCGACCACCCAATTCTTTTCAGCACCAAAACCGAAATCGTGCTGAATACCAACGTTCCATTGTTGGATCATCGGAGTTTTGAGATCACGATCGATCGCTCGGAATTCGAGCGGTTCGACACCGGCGATAGCATCTGAACTCGGTCCGCTGTCGAGCAAAACATAGGGTGTAAACCGATCGGCATCCCGAAAAGCCGCACGATACGGGAAGTAGCTTGAGAACGGCAGTGAAGGATTAACAGAGCTAAATGCACGGGTCGCTTGAATAGTCGACGGCGAGCTTTCGGTCTTTACTTCGATCTCCTTAAAGAACGGGTAGTTACTGTATATGGTGTTGATAAACGCAGCCGACGGACGATCAAAAAAGATGCCGTAGCCGCCGCGGATCACAGTTGTTCCGTTCTTGAAAGGCTTCCATGCGAAACCTACACGCGGAGCAAAGTTGTTAAGATCGTTCCCGTTAAGTGTGTGTTTATTTCTGGCCGTAGCGATAGTTCCGAGCGAAGTATCGATGGCCGCATTTCCTGTCGTACCAACGTTGCTGGGCAGAATGAACCCCGGCTGAATATTATTAGGATCGGTTACCCGCGAAAAATCGAAATTCGAGAATCTACCCAGCTTCTCTGTTGGCCAGCCAAACCAATCCCAACGAATGCCCACATTGATCGTCAGACCTTCGCGAACTCGCCAATCATCTGAAGCGTAAAAGCTCAGGTCGTTGAAGT
>JBGTKQ010000051.1:0-7194 GCA_041744555.1 Pyrinomonadaceae bacterium | reverse complement strand
GGCCATAGCTCATTACCCTGCCCAACGGTATCTGCCGCACAAGGTCATACACCTTTTCTTTGTATAGTTTGTCGTTTACGTTCATCGAGCGATCAAGACTGTTCGTGCTGGAGCACCGTCGCCGGTCGAGCCGATGTATTTTAACGGCATGCAGATAATCTCGTAGTCGCCGGACGGGACTTCGCGAAGATCGACGCCTTCGAGAATTACGGTCTCATTTTCGAGTAAAGCGATATGAACCGGCTTGCCCGGGCCGCCGCTTCGTTCGATGGAAAGATAATCAATACCGACAAGCTTAATGCCATTCGCCACCAAAAGCTTGGCGGTCGCTGGCGTGATGTACGTGAAATCTTTTCGAAATCCGTCTTCGGGTGTTGACCAGAATTCCGAATTGCGAGTCTTGAACAAAACGCGTTCGACTCCCGAAATATCACCAACGTGATCGGGTTCGATCTCGCGGACTTCCGGGCCGACATCGATTACACGGCATGGACCGATCAATTTTTCAAGATCGAGCTCGTGCACACGCTTCGTACCGTCAATAAAATGATTTGGTGCATCGACGTGTGTTCCCGAATGAACTCCAAAGCGGATCGCTCAAACATTTGCCGAATCGCCGCGGGCGATCGCTTTGAACGACTCGACCTTCGCGTCGGGATCGCTTTTGTAGATCGGCATATCGCTGCTGATCGCCACCGTTACGTCGTAAATCTTCATAGCACAAGCATAATGCAACCGGATTTTCGTCGCAATGATGAATTTGCCACAGAGTTTAAATAGGTAATGCTTAAATGCCGTCCGTAACGCAAAAGCATCTCACAAACCTCTATTTCCTCTGTGGCTTATCCTCCCTTTGCGAACTTCGTGGCTTTGCGGGAAACTGCTACCTGGGGAGGAAACACATCGATAGGACCTGATCCCTTCAGGGAATAATGACAAGTGGTAAGTGATAAGTGAGAAACTATCCATTTGAAACTATTCACTATCCACTGAAGACAAATGAGAACTCCGCGAATTTCAGCCTCAAGCTATTCGAACACGGCACCGCTTGTGTGGTCGTTTCTGTATGGAAGCGAGCACGGAAAGGTGGAGATAATTTTGGATAATGCGCCGGCTCGTTCGGCCGAATTACTCATGCAAGATCGAGTTGATGCGGCTCTCGTTCCAGTCGTCGCGTCGCAGTTCATTGATGGGGTGAAACTGATCCCTGATGTTTGCGTCGGCGCGAAAGACAAGGTTCGCAGTGTTTGTTTAATTACGGATGGAAAAGATCTCAATGACGTAAGGTCAGTCGCGCTCGATATTTCATCGCGGACTTCAGTAGTTTTGACGAAGATCATCTTTCGCGAGTTCCTCGGCTTTGAACCCGAATGGCGAGATGCGAAGCCCGACATACAAGCGATGCTTGCTAGTTCTGACGCGGCATTGCTGATTGGCGATCCGGCCCTTCAGCTTTCAAACCAATCCGCGATCCGCGATCCGCAATCTGCATTTAGAGTTTTCGATCTTGCCGAGCTTTGGCACGAGCATACTGGTTTGGGCTTTGTATTCGCTATGTGGATGACGCGAAAAGATAGCTTAGATCTGAATTTTTCCGCTGCACGCAACGAAGGTCTTTCGCACATCGACGAGATCGTTGCTAACTATCGGCCCGATATTGGGATCGAACGAGAACAGATGGTCGAATACCTGACCCGAGATATTCATTATTCGGTTGATAAAACGATGATGAGCGGGCTCGATCTCTATCTGAAGCTAGCCGAAAAAAACGGCCTTTTAGCTAAACGTCGTGAGCTCGCATTTCTCGCCTAAAAACAAGCGGAATCGAAAATCGAGCCGCCAACGTGCGACGATTCGGAGAATTATAATGGTGGAATGCGTCTAAAAAAGCATTGGGCGTTTCAGTTCCTGCATCAACTCTTCGTGGACTATTTTTCCTTCGTTCTTTTTGACGTGCTCGATATATATAAGCGCGATGTGAATACGTTTGTCGATGTCTTTAATCGTGCTGATCTGCCACATGATGCCGCGTTTTTTTCCGGCGGTTAGCCGTTCGAACATTTGTGCACCTTCAGGGTCTTGTTCCAACACTTCCTGTAGTTCTTCAGGCATCGGCATCCCGTACTTGCTTTCGTCTTTTTCGAGCACGATATCAACGGTTTGCCCGACTTCTAGCCCAAGCTCGTTCCGGCGTTGCTTGTTGACCATTATGTAAAACATATCGCCCCACGGCATAAGTGCACACGGGAATGGCTCACCGCCTTTAATAGTGCAGATAACACGACGCGATTTACTTTCGAAGCCGAACTTTTTCTCGACCGCCGGCTCGATCATGAAAAAATGCCAACCGCCGCCCTGCTCGGCCGCATTGGTAAACAAAGCTTTGTATTTGATCTGTTTTGCTGCCTTTGCCATCAAAACCATTTCACCACAAAGTGCGCAGAGAACACAGAGTAAATATTAGATTTGTTAGGCTAACCTTTGTGGTTAATTTCTCTCTCATTTTGTTAGAATGAGGGAGTGGGAACAAATATCCAACCGATATTAGATAAAGCTTTGGCGGGCGAACGGCTAACAAGCGAAGACGCAACTTGGCTGCTGGAATCAAACGATTTTGTACGAATCGGCCTCGCAGCCGACGAGATACGGCAGCGGAAGATTCCCGGCGATGTGGTCACCTACATTATCGACCGCAACATTAACTATACGAACGTCTGCAACGTCGTCTGCACCTTTTGCGCGTTCTACCGGCGGCCCGGAAAGCCGGAAACTTATGTCCATTCGATCGACGAGATCTGTTTGCGAATCGATGAAACGATCGAGCTCGGCGGAACCGGCGTTTTGATGCAAGGCGGGCTGCATCCGGATTTCAATATCGAATGGTACGAAGAACTTCTTTCAACGCTGCACGCGAAATATCCGGCGTTTCAATTACACTGTTTTTCGCCGCCCGAAATACACAACATCTCGCTGATCTCAAAGCTCGATTACGAAACGATATTGCGGCGCTTGAAAGCCGCGGGCCTGAATTCAATGCCCGGGGGCGGCGGCGAGATTCTCGATGACGAGGTGCGAAAGCGCGTTTCCACTAAGTGCAACACGCAGGAATGGCTGGACGTAATGCGAGCAGTTCACAAAGTCGGGCTGATCTCGACCGCGACGATGATGTTCGGCATCGGCGATAAGATCGAGCACCGCGTTCGGCACCTTGAGCGTATTCGCCAGGTTCAGGACGAATCACTTGCTGCCAAAGCATTCGATCCGAACTACGGCAAATTCACCGCGTTCATTCCGTGGACATTTCAACGCGAAAACACCGCTCTCGGCCGAAAGATCACGGAAGAACCGACCGGTATTGATTACTTGAAAATGCTCTCGGTCTCGCGTCTGTTTCTAGACAACATTCAGCATATTCAATCCTCTTGGCTGACGCAGGGCATACGTCTCGGCCAAGCCGCTCTGCGATTCGGTGCCGACGATATGGGCTCGATCATGATCGAAGAAAACGTCGTCTCTGCCGCCGGTGCTAACAACGAAGCAAACGAACGCGACCTCCGATACCAGATCAGAGAAGCCGGCTACCGCCCGCAGCAACGCGACATTCTATACAATTACATCAATCGCGACGGTATAGATGAGATGGATCATAGAACATCAATGCCACTCAGGAAGTTAAGCGTTGCCTTCGCAGACTAGGACGTCTTATGGGCTTTAACCGAAGAATAGTCTTTGTTCTTCTCGTGGGGCTCTCACTTGCCCTGTCCAATGGAATTGCGGGGCAGTCGAAAGAGGTAGATGCCTACATTCGCGACTGGATGGCACGGCGAAACATTCCAGGCGTGTCATTAGTGGTTATCAAGTCTAACAAGGTTATAAAGTCTAGCAACTATGGACTGGCAAACGTGGAGTTGGCTGTTCCGGTAAATGAACGAACTTCCTTTGAGATCGCCTCGATGACAAAACAGTTCACAGCCGCCGCGCTGTTGTTGCTTGTTGAAGAGGGAAGGGTTTCCTTAGAAGATCGGATCACAAAGTACGTCGACGGTTTGCCGGAAACTTGGCACGATATCAGGGTCCATCAGTTACTCGATCATACGTCGGGATTGAAGGACGACTGGGACGCCGATAATGACTTCTTTTTGACGAAAAACTCGAACGACGCGTTCCTTACAGCCCTCAAAGCTGCTCCGCTCAAGTTCAAGACGGGTGAGCGATACGGTTACAGCTGCGGCCCTTTTCTCGCCGGGATGATAATAGAAAAGATCTCGGGAAAATCCTATGCACAGTTTATGCAGGAGCGGATCTTCGGCCCGCTTGGCTTGACCTCAACCCATGTTAACGACCCGTCCAGGATAGTCCCTGATCGTGCGTCGGGCTACATCTATCGCGATTCAAAACTGATGAACGGTGTACGCATCTCGCCTGCGGCGCATGCGCGGGCCGATGTCGGCATTCGCACTACTGCCCGCGATCTTGTGAAATGGGACGCTGCGATGAATGACACCCGCATATTGAAACAAAGAAGCCTAGACGCCATGTTTTCAGTAGGCCGCCTAAACGATGGTTCGACTACCCTCTCCGGCTTGGGTTGGTGGCTCAATCCTATCAGAGGCCGCGGAGCTGCCACACATGGCGGTGCCTTTCGGACAGGGTTCAACTCAACAATAAATCGTTATCTTGACGACCGCCTTACCGTCATTATTCTCGCCAACCGATTCAGAGTCGGGGCAAATGAGGCCGGGCATATTGTCGCAGGTTTCTACGAACCGCGATATCGTTCGGTCGCGTCTATGACTATTAAGGCAGATAATGATCCTGGCCGTACCGCGAAAGTAAAAAATAATCTAATCCGGCTGGCCGACGGTTTAATGAAATTAGACGGTCTAAGTGGCAATTTCCCATACAGAGCCTATGAGCCGGACGATTGGAGTCAACTAGTAAAGGGTATGAAAGCTCTTTCGTTCGTCAACTGTTCTCCAATCCTCGATTCCGCGGCACGAAGTTACGGTGCACGGACAAACAAGATTTGTTTCTTCAAGCTGGCAGTTGAAGACGAGACAAAGTATGTCTCGGCAGTGTACGACACCGATGACAAGATAGCCTACATTGAGCCATATGAATACTGAAGACGTGACCTTGAGGGTTATTTTGTCAAAAGGGGAAGCCGGCGGCCAATTTTAACGCCTATTAACAGCAACATATGGTTCGCTTATTTCTCATCCTCACTTCGCTTACTGCGTTGCATTGTGCCGTTGTCGGTCAGCCCTGGTTGCCGATAATCGATATGCATATGCACGCGAGAACGGCAGGGCATTACGGGCCGCCGCCGCAGCCGATGTGTGCGGAGGTATGGAGCATGGGAGTCTGGGATCAGACCAAGACGTTGGTCGATGCGCTCGAAACGAGTCCACTTACGCGCAAATTGAACTTCTATTTAGCGTCAATTGTCCGGTTCAAGGTCGAGTCTTCTTGAATGCGAATGCATTGAGGGGTGATAAATGGACGGAGTAAAATATATGCCAGATCGAACTTTGTTGATATCGATGTTCCTGTTCGTGATTTCGGTTTCTACAGTGTTGGGGAGCGATAAGGTTTCAGGCAGTCTTAGTGTCAACGGCAGACCGATTCCTGTAAAGCATGTTTATGCAATATTGCATGATAATGCTGAGGGATTTCTCGATTCGTCGCCCGAACTACGTGTACTTGTCACCGACCGTGAAGTGCCTATCGATGTGCTTTACGGTTTTATGTTTCTTCCCGCAGATGATTTGGCGAGACGAGACGAGCTACAAGGCGTTCTTCTGCGATTTGATCCGGCAAAGTTAGGAGCTGTAAATATGACCATCCTCATGCGCAGTTCTTTGCGAAAAGATACAGATAAGGTGAAGATAAATGAGTTCGAATTCGGACCAGACCGTTTAAGCGGTTCGTTTGAATTTAATGAAACTTCGTTTCTCACCTTTCCCGATTATCCGAAAGCAAACTTTAATCTTAAAGTAGATACTGTCGTTAAACGGATTCCCAATGTTACCGCTGATCTCAAAGGCCGTGACGCCGTAAACAGTCCACAGGTTAAGGCGTTGAAAGTGATAGCCAACGCGCTTGCAAAAGGTGATATGAAGGCATTCGAGAGTCTTAGTTCACAAAGAGCTTTGCGACGAAATAAGGAAGACTCTGAGCGAAGTGGTACTGACGGAAAAGAGATAGCCATCAAATTCGGTCGTTCTGTTCAGAAACTGATCCCGCGTGCGGAGCGCGTTGTTGTTCGCGGCAACATGGCCGTTGTGATATTGCCGGAAAACACTGTGGCTGAGTTGCTTTTCGAGAATGGAAGCTGGAAAGCGAACTAACAGTTATTACCATTGCTACAAAGCTCGATCTTATAGTTACACTTGTCGCTAAAGAACTAGCACGACAAGGAGCCCGAAGATCGGTTACTTCGACCAATGCCAAAGTTCGTACTTGAAACGCAGATCAACGCTTCGCCCGAAACCTGTTTCGACTTGATGCGGGATATTCGGATACATGCTCATACAACATCGCAAACGAACGAAAAGGCTGTTGCCGGAGTGACGGATGGAATGATCGGCCTTGGGCAAACGGTTACGTTTGAAGGAACGCATTTCGGAATGCGGCAGCGTTTGACCGTTAAGGTCACCGCTTTCGAAAGGCCTCATTTGTTTGTTGACGAAATGATCGAGGGCCGCTTTAAGAGCTTTAAGCATATTCACGAGTTCATCCAGCAAGATGGCGGAACGCTGATGCGAGATACCCTTGAATGGATCTCGCCTTTTGGCATCATAGGCCGGCTGGTGGATAAACTATTACTTGAAAGACATCTTCGCGATCTTGTTTCAAAACGCAACGAAAAGCTTAAATATATCGCTGAATCGGCCTCCTGAACCATTTCTTCCGCAACAACTCTTACCCAACTATTACAATTCCTGGCTGCGCGACCTGTTAGTCTTTAAACGGCCCCAAGCCTTCGAACAAAGGGAATCAAATGCAAAATACGCTCACGCTTCGTTACATCGCGCAAAACCTCAACTGGCGAAATGTCTTGATGGTCGCCTTTTATCACATCCTGGCGATTCCGGTGATATTCACATTTAGCTGGCAGAATCTGGCCGTGCTGTTGATTGGCAATTGGATCGTCGGAAGTCTCGGCGTCGGGCTCGGTTGGCATCGGCTTCT
>JBGTKQ010000050.1:0-32054 GCA_041744555.1 Pyrinomonadaceae bacterium | reverse complement strand
TCATAAAACTTCTCAACGTAGAGGGACATTTTAACACTCGGGATGGGCATTTGTCTCTTGAACTTTCCGAACTCAATCTCTTGCTTTTTCAATTTCGCTTGACAAGGATGAGACATTTCAGCTAGCCTAGCGAAAGTTCTTTACAAGCTTTCGTTCGCGGAAGCACATTGACAGTGGCGATTTAAGGTTAACTTGCTCCACTAAAAAAACTGCTAAACGACTGCAAAGAGATTTCGATAAGAAGCTCTCGTGCTTTTAATAGCACGAGGGCTTTTTCTTTTTGGCAGTTGTCGGGAGAAATAATGACCGACTGTTCGATTACGACACAATTTGTCCACGCCGGCGAACGGCGAAATGCACCAAAAGGCGTTCCGGCCTCAACACCGATCTACGCATCATCTTCCTTTATCTACGAACAGGTAGAGGATATAGACCGTATTGTCGAAGGCGAGACTAGCGGATTTGTTTACAGCCGTTATGGCAACCCGACCGTTGCGGCGTTTGAGGAGGCGATGGCTGAACTTGAACGCGGCAAATTTGCCCTTGCGTACAGTTCGGGAATGGCGGCACTTCACGCAGCTTTGCTCGCTTGCGAACTAACGACCGGCTCGGTAGTTCTGGCGTCGAAAGACCTGTATGGCTCAACGTTCGAGCTGCTTCAAACGATCTTTGGCGCATTTGGTATCAAAACCCTGACGGATGATTTCAGTGATATCTCGGCACTGCGTGCGAAGGCGTTTGAGGTCCAACCGGCCGTCCTGTTGTGCGAAACGCTTTCGAATCCGCTGCTCAAAGTTTGCGATATTGAAGAAGTTGCCCAGATAGCGAAGGACGTTAAGGCAAAGCTGATCGTCGATAACACGTTTTCAACGCCATATCTTTGTCGTCCGCTCGATCTCGGAGCTGATTTCGTCGTACACAGTGCGACAAAATATCTCGGCGGCCATGCTGATGCGACCGGCGGCGTTGTGATCGGTAGAGAAGATTTCGATAAGCCAGCGTTGCTTGGAGCATTAACACTTGCGGGCGGTATTTTGAGTCCTTGGGAAGCACATTCGATCTTACGCGGTTTGAAAACGTTAGGTTTGAGAATGGAAAAGCAATGCGCCAACGCTGAACGGCTGGCTGCCCAATTAGAGAAACTACCGCAGATAAGCGAAGTTATTTATCCGAAGAATTTTGAAGGACCGCAGGCAGAAGCTATGGATGCAACATTTCACTGTTCCGAATTTGGTGCGATCGTCTCGATTCGTCTGAAAGAGGACACTCGCGAAGGCGCCTACCGATTCTTGAACGCTTTGAACTTATGCACACGGGCCGCAAGCGTCGGCGATCTGTTTACCGGTATCGTCCATCCGGCAACTGCCACACATCGAGAGCTTTCAGCGAGGAAGCGGTCCGAGATCGGGATCACCGAGGGACTGATCCGCATTTCGGTCGGGATAGAGGATGTAAACGATATTCTTGCCGATATTGAGCAAGCTCTGTCAGCGGTGGTGCGTAATGAGCAGCCCTTAACTTTAGCTAGAAGCAATTGAAGGTTAAATGATCGAGATAAACCAACAAAGTATAGAAGCGATAACTGCTCATGCCGAGCGTGATTACCCGCACGAATGCGGCGGAATGCTGATCGGGACGTTTGAAGAGGGGGAAAAGACGGTTGTTGAGACGTTTCCGCTTGAGAATGCTCGCGAGGACGAAGCGAGGCACAATCGCGTACTGATCTTGCCGAAGGATGTGATGCGTGCCGAGCGATATGCGAGGGAAAAGAAGCTTGATGTGGTCGGTTACTACCATTCGCACCCGGAAGATTTCGGCGTTCCGTCTCAGTACGACCTTGATCACGCTTTACCCGTGTGGTCTTACGTGATCGCATCGGTTTTGCAGGGGAAACTTGTAGATATTCGTTCGTGGGAGATGGAAAACGATCGATCGAGGTTTACCGAAGAGCCAATTACTGATCAAGCCACTACTGATGAGCAGGCATCGGTGGGAATGAATACGACAATATCAAGAACCAAATTCGCAGAAGATAAAATGAGAGTGCAATAGTCTAAGAATGGAATTCAAGAATCAAACATCCAGATGTCTTAATGTAAAACCACACTTTCATTATATAAAAACACAGTGACAATATATAAAACACACATGCACAAATATAAAACTAACTAGCAAGTACTTAAAAGTAAACCGACCAAGTGCGGACAAATGAGCTGTCCAGGAACTAAACAAGGAGCAATAATATGGCAATTACGATAGTTATACCGACGCCTTTGCGGCAGTTGGCCGGAGGAAATTCGGAAATAGAAGTGAACGCAGCCACGGCGGGCGAGGCCTTGTCCGAGCTAGCGGCGACGCACATAGAACTTCGCAAGCATCTTTACAACGATCAGAATAATCTTCGCAATTTTATAAATGTTTACGTCGACGATGAGGACATTCGGCATCTTGACGGCCCCGCGACGCCCGTAAAAGACGGCGAAACGATCATGATCGTGCCCTCGATCGCGGGCGGAAGTTCGGTTGCAGAGGCTCGTTCGACGCAACCTCTTCCTGATCTGTCGAACGAAGAGATCGCGCGTTATTCGCGACATCTGATCTTGCCGGAAGTTGGGCTCGAAGGGCAGAAAAAGCTCAAAAATGCTCGCGTTTTGACGATCGGCACGGGCGGTTTGGGTTCGCCCTTGGGGTTATATCTGGCGGCGGCGGGCGTTGGGACGTTAGGGCTCGTCGATTTCGATGTCGTGGATCAATCGAATCTTCAGCGGCAAATAATTCACGGGACGAAAGACATTGGGCGGCCGAAGATCGCTTCGGCGACCGATCGTTTGCTCGACATAAATCCGAACACGAATATCGAGGCGTTTGAAACGAGACTCACTAGCGAGAACGCTTTAGAGATGTTCAAGGATTTTGATGTGATCGTAGATGGAACTGATAATTTTCAGACGCGTTACTTGGTCAACGATGCTTGCGTGCTGACCGGAAAACCCAATGTTTACGGCTCCATCTTTCGCTTTGAGGGCCAGGCGAGCGTTTTCTGGGCTGAAAAAGGAGCGTGTTATCGCTGCCTCTATCCCGAACCGCCGCCGCCGGGGCTGGTTCCTTCGTGTGCCGAAGGCGGAGTTTTGGGCGTTTTACCCGGAATCGTCGGAACGATCCAGGCGAACGAAGTGATCAAAGTGATCCTCGGAGCCGAAGGCATTTTGCTCAATCGGCTGCTCCTTTTCGATGCCTGGAAGATGGCCTTTCGTGAATTGAAGCTCAAAAAAGACCCGAATTGCGCTCTTTGCGGGCCGAACGCGACGATCAAGGAATTGATCGATTACGAAGAGTTTTGCGGATTAAAAACACCGGTCGACGCCGAGCCTCAGATCGAAGAAATAACGGCGACAGATCTAAATAATTGGTTCAACCGAGAGATCGATGTTCAGCTAATTGACGTTCGCGAGCCCCATGAATACGAGATCGCACGCATTCCGAACGCGAAACTGATACCTCTCGGCGAGGTGGTAGCGCGTTTGTCAGAGATCGACCCGAGCCGCACGGCGGTCGTTCAATGCAAAGGCGGCGTGCGAAGTGCAAAGGCGATCGGTTTGCTGAAAGATGCTGGCTTTGCAGGGCGGCTAATCAATCTAAAGGGCGGAATCGGGGCATGGTCCGACGAGGTCGATCCGAGCGTTGCGAAGTATTAGCGAAGGCGGAAAACGACCTTTCCGATCACGTCGTCGCGTTTGACGGAACCAAAGCCGCGGCTGTCAGAACTTTCGTTTGGGTTGTCGCCTATAAGGTTTAGGCTACCGTCTTTTTCCAATGATTCGATGCGTTTAACGATCTTTACGCTGGCTTTGAACGGGTGATGGGCAACCACGATATCGCCGATGTGTAGCATTGAGCGATCATCTATTAAAACGCGATCGCCGGTTTTGAAGGTCGGATGCATCGAATCGCCTTCGATCTCGAAACCTTGGAGTTGACCCACAAAAAGCCGGAGTTTTTGCAAGAACCCGGCGATCGGTATTTCATCGTTCATGGAAAGTAATAACGGTGCAACCCGCAACGCCAACGGGCTCCAGAGGAGCCAAATGTTTGTAGAAAAGAACGCCGATAAAAGTAGCAAGCCCCGTCGGGGCGACATAGATCATTGAAACTCAATAATATGCCGCTCCTACGGAGCTTGGAAAACTTCTCTAATTCGGTTCTACAAACATTATGCTCCTAACGGAGCTAAAACGGGATTCTCTGCCTAAGAAGCTATGTACCAAGCGACTTCTTTGTCCTTGCTGCTCCAGAACATTTCGTGAACTTTCTTGACCGCGTCCATTAATTCCTGTGCATGTTCGAGGCTTACTTCCTGTTTGCAAGATGAGCAAAGTTTGGCAGCCGTCCAAAACGTTTCGTGAAGATCAGGAAATTTTTCAAGATGTGCGGGTTTAAAATAGTCCGTCCAAAGCACAAGCAGATGATGCTTGGTCATTTCCGCCCGTTGTTCTTTGATCGAAATATAACGGGTCAGGGTGTTTTGATAGGCTGCGAAAGCCTTGTCGTCCCCGTCCGGCTTTTTGAGATCAAGTATCTTTTTCGTCAGCTGCAATACCGATTCGGCCTCGATTCGGGCCTGCGCCGGATCGTAAACTCCGCAAGGACCATCGCAATGGGCCCCAGCCGTTTCAAAATTGCCAGCAAGGTTTTTCTTTAGTGTTTCAAACATAATCGTAATTTCTCCAATTGAATAAGCGGTTCAGTACTCCGCAAATAGCAAGCTAAAGCTTGAACTCCAAACTATTCTTCGGGCCGAGTACCGGGATCGACGCCGGTAACGCTCGACTGATTCAACACTTTTACGTGAACGTCGCCGCTGACGCGAATCTGGCAGGAAAGACGCGTGTTTGGTGCAAGATCGCTTTTTGTTGCTAAGACGTTGCGTTCGGCATCTTCCATTTCACCAAACTCGCCCGAAATAACTTCAACTCGGCAAGTGGTGCAACGGGCGTTTCCGCCGCAACGGTGCATTATATCGACACTGTTATCTTCAAGACACAGAACAAGTTTGCGGCCTTCGTCGCACGCAAAATCAACGGTGCCGGTTGCTGTTTCAGCTTTGATATTGGGCATTAAATGGTTTCTCCCTAGATCGTAATTTTAAAAGCTTTGATCGTTTGAATTTGTCACAACTGGACGTTATTCGCAAGTTTGGAGTTCTACACGATGCCGATAGTCGTTGGCTTTCCCGTCGGCGGTTTATCGCCGTTGTAAATGACCTTTTCGAGAAAAAGGCCTGATGGCGGAGCGGTGAATTGTGCAGGCACGTTCGATTCGAAACGTAAAAGGCGTTCGAATGCATCGTAGGTCGTGTTTCCGCGGCCGACTTCGGCGAGCATTCCAACGATGCGGCGGACCATTTTCCAGAGGAAGTGCGATGCTCCGATGCGGAAACAGATAAGGTCGCCCTCGGTGAATATCTCAGCGTGTTGGACCTGAACGATCATCGATTGTTTCTTTGTTTCGTCTTTTTCGCAGAACGATGTGAAGTCGTGTTTTCCGACGATCATCTGCGCCGCTTCGGCCATTGCCTTTGCGTCCAACCGGTCCCTTATCCACCAGACGAGACTCTTGGCAAACGCGGTCCGTCGCGTCGATATCTTGTAAAGATAAAAACGAGCTATCGCGTCGTGTCTAGCGTGAAAGGTGTCGGGCGCGTTCGAAACCTTTAGGATATTGATGTCGTGTGGAAGTATATCGTTGAAGCCGTGACGTATCTGTAGCGGCGAAACGTTTGAGCCCACCTCATCCACTTTCAGATGAGCGATCTGTTGCAAGGCGTGAACCCCGGCATCGGTTCGGCCTGCGCCGAACAATTCAAACTTCGAAGCAAAGAGCTGGCGTGCCGCGTCCTGCAGTTCGCCCTGCACGGTCTTCGCGTTGTGCTGCATCTGCCAGCCGCGATAACGGGTGCCTTCGTATTCGAGTTCAAGTTTCCAGGTCGGCATACTCTATTTCCCGATCTTGACCTTTTCACGCTTTTCATTGATCGCAACAAACGTAAGATCCGCGGAAGTAACCTTTACCACCTTTCCGTGATTGCCGAAACGTTCGGCTTCAACATCAACGTGGATCGATATTGAAGTGTTGCCGACTTTTGTTGTTGTCGCGTAAAAACTGACAAGGTCACCAATGAATACCGGCTCGTGAAAAATGATCTCGTTCATCGCAACGGTTACGAAACGCTCGTGTTTCGTGTGCCGGACGGCCTCGACACCGCCCGCAACGTCAATGTAACTTAGGATAATTCCGCCGAAAACGGTGCCGTGTGCATTCGTGTCGCGAGGCATCATCGTCAACCGGATCGCCGCGTCGCGCGTAATTACTTCATCGCTCATATTTTCTTGCTTACCCAATCGCGAATTGTGTTCCGAAGCTCATTCAAATGCTCGTCGAAGAAGTGACCGCAATTTTTGAAAACAACAATTTCGGCGTCGGTCACTTTTGCAACTTGCTCGAACAATTCACGGACATTTGCTTCGGCTCCGAATTCGTCAGAGTCGCCATGAACAAACAGGATCGGCTTGCGAACATTGAGCAAAAATTCGTAATCGCCGTATTTGTCGACGGGCGTTCCGATCGAGATCAGGCGATTTACGCGATCGTCGTCAATACCAACCGCCATTCCGGTACGCGAACCAAAGGAAAAGCCGGCAAGTGTAAAGTCTTCGCCAGGTGATACTTCGGCCATATAATCTATGACAGTTCGCACATCTTCCATCCCGCCGGGAATTTCCGAATGTACGCCCGTAGAAGCTCCAACGCCCCGAAAATTGAACCGGATCGTGCTTAGGCCCGCATCGACCAGCCCTGCGGCAGCCCTAAAAACCACCTTGTTGTGCATTGTCCCGCCACCGAGCGGATGCGGATGGCAAACCAGCCCAACGCCTTTGGCTTCGCCAACAGGCTTTTTGATTATCGCCTCGAGCTTTCCGTGCGGGGCCGGTATGAATAAATTGCCTTTTGGGTACATTATTAAACTTTCAATTCTAGGCGTCTGGGCGCGAATCCGCAATTCGGTTATTAGATATTTGACCAGCGTTCGTGTTACTTTTTCTAGTTAATTCATTGCGCATTTCATACTTAGTTCAAGCATTTCATGGAAGACATCAAAGCAGAATCGGACGGCCTTCAGGCCGAAACATCGACAAAGCCAACGCCGAGACCCAAATCAAAATTGAGGGCGTATCTTGAGACTGAGGACGCCACGCGGATGGTCTATTTGATCTTTGGCTTGATCGCGATCGCAATGGTGATGTACTTTTTGCAATCCAGAACGTCTGCCATTTGCTGCGGTGATTGGGACGGTTATTACCATATTCGTTGGTCGGCATTGCTTTGGGAAAGCTTGTCGAGCGGCAGATGGCTGCCGAGTTTTGATTGGCTCCCGTTGACGGTGTTGAATCCCGCAGACTATAACGATCACCATTTCCTTTTTCATTTACTACAAATTCCTTTTCTTTGGATCTTTGGCCCGGTGATGGCAGCAAAGGTTGCGGCGGTCGTTTTTGCAACGCTTGCGATATTTTCAGTCTATTGGCTCCTTCATCACTACAAGGTCGATTATCAACTTATCTGGCTCGGCGGAATTCTAACGTGTGCGCACATGTTCTACTACAGAATGAACATGGCGAAGGCTCCGCCGCTGACTATAATCATCACCATCGCGGGAATTTACTTGCTCTTCGAACGGAAGTACGTTTGGCTCCTGCCGCTGATGTTCGCGTTCGTCTGGACCTATAGCCTGTTCCCGCTATTGTTTATCGCCGCTATTATCTGGGCACTTATCATTGGCTGGAATGAACGAATATTCGAATGGCGGCCCGTCGCCTATTCCGGGATAGGAATGATCGCTGGGAACATCATCAACCCGTATTTCCCACACAACTTGAAGCTTTTTTGGGAACACGCCTATACGAAGATCAAGATCGGCAGCGATTTTGCAGTGGCGGTCGGTGGGGAATGGTATCCGTACACGGGAATGGAACTGCTTACGCATTTCCCGATCGCGATGATCGCGATGCTGATCGGCTATATCTTGTTCGTGCCCAAAGGCGGCAAGCTTCCCGAAAAAGCGACGTTCTTTTTAGTCTTCGTGACGATATTACTTGCCGCACAGTTTCGGTCAAAGCGATTCGCTGAATACTTTCCTCCGTTCGCGATACTATTCGGAGCGTTTAGCTGGCAGGCATTCTTGGCGAAACCGGTTGCTGAATTACCCGATGAATTTCGCCGCGATATCGAACCTTATCTCGATGCAGACAAGAAGCCGGGGAACCAGCGGACGTGGAAATTGGCACGTGATGTCGGCACCTGGTCGCTAGGTATTTTTCTGTTCATTTACTTCTTGGTCGGAATGGTCGGCCTCCAGCGTTTTGGGATCGACCACGGCGGGTTGATGGGAAACATCGCCGGAAACGAAGCGAACGACCGATACGAACGCTCGATGGCTTGGGCAACCGGAACGCAAGAAGACGGAACCGAAAACATGCCTGCCGGTACCAGGATCTTCAACGCGAACTGGGATGATTTCCCCAAACTCTTCTTTTTTAATCAAAAGCACAATTACGTTTACGGCTTAGATCCGAATTATTTGTTCTCGAAAAATCCGGATCTGTACAAGCTCTTGCTTGAAATAACTGAAGGCAGGACGGAAGAAGCCGGACCTTTGATCCGCGATCGTTTCGGTGCCGATTATGTTTTCGTTGACGCACGGGAGAACGAGCAGATGGTCGTCAAACTGCTCGATACCGGTTGGGCAGATATCGTTTATGAAGACGATGAAGCAAAAATATTGAAGATCCGGGATAAGAAGGGCGTTGCGCCCGAGATTAAGGTCGACGCTCCGGAAACTGAAGAGGAAAAGCGTTTGCTCGATGAAGTGGACCGAAAAACAAATACGAACGCTAATGCCGAGGACTTACTCCCACCGGCACCCGAAGTAAATGAGGACAACGGACGATGACAGGCCGCACCTACATAATATGTTTGATCGTTGCGGTTTCGCTGCTAGCTCTGATCGGCTGTGGGCCGAATCAGCGAATCATTCAGTCAGGCAATGAAAATCCACCGGCGAATTTGTTCAGCGGCAAGGTCGAACCTGCAGTTTCCAGCTTCGAACGCGACATTGAAGCGATGCGGACCGCAGAATTTTATTTCATATTAGTCTTTCGCCGAAAAGATCGAGCGATTTTTGATGCGGACGATAAACAGTTTCTTGCCGCGAACATCCCGACCGAGGTCAACCGGCGACAGCTTTCGGATGAAGGAAAGGCACTGATCGTCGGCACAAATTTTCTGATCCCTGATAACATGTTGAATGGATTGATCGAACGTTTTGACCTTGAAGATCTTTCACCGAAAAAGGATGATCGGCCGACTAACGTGAACACCGCTGCCAATGCCATAAATGGAAAATGAGGATAAAAGCGTAGTGATTGCGAACGGTGCGTCTAATCGTACTGACGATGAGACGAGTTCGTCGATCGTGATCGACCGTTCGTGGCCGTCAACCGGTACGATTGTCCGCATCGTAATTGCGGCTCTCGTCGTGATCTTCGTTTTCAACCGCATCGAGACGATCATTGCGTCGCTTACATCTCTCTTTTTCCTACTAATACTTTCGGTCTTTGTCGCGTATCTGTTGGATCCGCTCGTTCGTCTTTTGCGGCAGCCATTTAAGCTCTACGGTTATGAACGACTGATGCCGAGGTCGCTCGCAATTGTGCTTTCTTTTCTGCTCGTTTTGTCGGTCGTCGGATTTTCAGTCTGGAATGTTTCGCCGCTGATACTTGCTCAAGGTCAGGAATTTTCCAATAGCATTCCCGGTTATGCGACAAAGTTTCGCGGATTTTCGACCGATCTTGGAAGACGATTTGATCGCTTAAGATTGCCGCCTGCGGTTGAGGAAAAGATAAACCAGGAAGCAAGTCGTCTGGTTGACGGAATTTCAACATTTTTCGCCGGCTTCGTATTCGGCGGGGTTTTTCTGGGCATTATTTATTATGTTCCGTGGCTCGTTCTAGTGCCGATATTAGCGTTCTTCTTCCTCAAGGACGTGAACCTGATTCGCCTCGCTATCCTTCGGCTGTTTCCGCCCGGGCGATGGCGGCTGCGAGCCGAAGCGGTAATACAAGATGTTAATACAACACTTGCTGCCTACACGCGGGCACAACTAATTTCTTGCGTGATCATCGGCGTGATCTGTACGATCGGGTTTTCCGTGATCGGTCTGAAATACTCGGTGTTGCTCGGAGTGTTGGCCGCGGTGCTTGAGTTTATTCCGCTCTTGGGTCCATTGACCGTGATGGTTGTTGTGACCACGACGGCTGCTCTAGGTGATAACCCGTGGCGAGGGCTTTACGTTTTAGTCTTTCTGATCGTATTGCGCGTGATCCATGACTATGTTACATATCCCCGAATCGTTCGCGGCGGCATTCATTTACATCCGCTTTTGATAATTCTTTCCGTTTTGGCGGGTGAGCAGGTGGCCGGAATTCCCGGCGTGTTTCTTGCGATCCCGATCGTTGCGTTGGCGACCGTTATCTATCGTCATGTACTTGAACATCGCGGCTCAACGCGGCTGTTTGACAATCTCGAAGACGAAGCACCCATAACCGAGGTGAACGCCTAATGTCGCCATTGGCATGGTTCATAGTCTTTTTCTTTTTGCTGATATTTATTTGTCTGTTCGTCTATTTGCTCATCGTTAGGGCATATTATTGGGGCGATAAACGAGAGCCGCCGACTAAGAAGAAGTGATCAATCGCTTGAATTCGAAATGGTTATAAACCGTTGTTTCCGCGATCGCAACATAACAGGGAATTTCGAATTTCGCATTGGCAAGCTTAACGGCGTCCTTTGCCGTGGTGATGAGTGAGGCCGCTCCGGCGGTTCTTGCAGCTTGATCGATCTGTGCGACAGCGGCGGCATCGTAAACGAAATGATCGCGGAATCGTTTTTGCCCAACGGACGAGAATCCTGCCTTTTCAAGCGTGATTAAAAAATTATCCGGATTCCCGATCGCGGTGAACACAAAAGGTTTTGACGGTGGTTCGTTTTGCGTCGCGGAGTTTGATTCGAAAAAACTCTCAAGCCGTCCGAAGCCTATGAACTTCGCTTCGGCACAAAAGATCGGAGCACTTTCATTCCGTTTCCTCAGCCGCTGTTCGATCGAGGTTAAATCTTCCACGAGGTCGGAGCGCGTGATTACGATCGCATCTGCACGATCGAGGCTTTTGAACGACTCTCGAAGCGGACCGGCGGGTAAAATGCGGCCGTTTCCGCATGGACTTGTAGCGTCGATACAGACGATGTCCAGATCGCGTTTCACGCGGCGATGCTGAAACCCATCGTCAAGAATAAAGACTGTCACACCAAATTGTTCTTTCGCCCAGACGCCAGCGGCAGCCCGATCTGCATCAGCAACAACGATCGCTTTGCCGATCAACCTTCGTGCAAGCTCGACCGGTTCATCGCCTCCGGTTGCGGCGTCAACGAAAACGATCCGGCTATCAGAAACCAAAACACGATGGCCGGGATTCTTGCGTCCGTAACCACGGGTAAGGATGCAGACGATTTCGCCGTGGTCCGCCAACATTTCGGCGGTCAGGGCAACCAGCGGTGTTTTCCCGGTCCCTCCGGTTGTAAGATTGCCAACGCTGATGGTTCGCGCCCCAAGATAAATTGAACGAAAAGTGCCGCGATCGTAAAGCCGATTGCGGACGTCCGTAACGCGGCCGTAGATTTTCCCCAATGGTGCAAGTAACCTCATCGCTTTGGACAATCCGACTCTGCGATAATTAGTAATTCCTAATTATTAATTATTCTATCGAAAGAAAATTTGCGAGCATGGCTTTACCGTGTTCGGTAAGGATCGATTCCGGGTGAAACTGAACGCCTTCGATCGGGAGTTCGCGGTGCCGCAAACCCATCACTAAACCATCAGGCGACTCGGCGGAGATCTCAAGGGATTTGGGACATGATCCTCTTTCGACGACAAGCGAATGATATCTTCCGGCGGCGAAATTATTCGGAATGTTCTCAAAAATCGTTTTGCCGTCGTGAATTATTTCTACAGGCTTTCCGTGCACCGGTTCGGGCCCGCGAATGACCTTTCCGCCGTAAAACTGCCCGATCGCCTGGTGGCCGAGACAAACGCCGAGAATCGGAATTCGTCCGGCAAACCGCTCGATTACTCCGAGAGAAATACCCGCATCGTCCGGAGTTCCCGGCCCCGGTGAGATCAATATTCGCTCGGGCCGCAGATCTCTTTCGACCTCATCGACCGTGAACTCATCGTTTCGGATTATATTCATCTCGGCACCAAGCTCACCCAAATATTGGACAAGGTTGTAGGTAAACGAATCGTAATTATCTATCACAAGCAGCATTCAGACTAAATTTTGCATCTTTTATGCCAATTTACAATTGCGTCGTGCGTCAACGTCTAAATGTTTACTTTCGTATCAAATAAGAACTATGATTGTGCTGACCAAATTTGGAGGCGATAAATGAAATTTCCGTTAACACTCCTGCTGGCCGTACTTCTGTGTTTTCCGTTCGTCGGTAAAGCTCAAACCGACAAGCCACTGACTCCGGAAGAGAAAAAGGCAAAGCTTGAAGAATCCGCACTATCGTTCTTGCGAGAGACCTACAGCGATGTCGGAAATATGCGGCTTCTCGAAAACCGCATTAGTTTCACTTCTGAACTTGCTTCGCTGCTTTGGTATAAAGACCAAAAAAATGCCGCGGCAATGTTTGGCAGCGCGATCGCTGATTTCAAGCAGCTACTTGCGGTTTGTGACGGACAGATGAATGCGTTTGGACCAAAAACTTATGAGGATCACGACCCGATGGCGGGTTTGCCTTTCATGGGAGAACCTACGGATCGCGGTCAGATCGAGAAAAAGTTTCGCAATGCGCTTGGGGTTCGCCAACAGATCGCGATGAGCATCGCAGAACATGAGCCGGAACTCGCTTACAACTTTTTCTACGATAGCGTAAGTGTTATCTCAAACCCTGAATTTAGAAAGCAAATAGAATCGAGCGATTCGAACTACGAACACAGACTGATCTCCCGGATCGCTGAAACCAACACAAAACAAGCGACCGAACTTGGGAAACGTTCGCTTGCAAAGGGTTTCTCGTCGGAACACGTGGCTTTGCTTCGAAGGCTGTATACGAAAGACCCTGATAGGGCGATCGAATTTGGTCAAGCCGTTCTCAGCCTTCTTAAAAGTACAAGTGTTGACAAACTCTCGGATTCGCAAACAGCAGAACTTTTGAGATTTGCTACGGAAAATTTGGCGAAATCTAAAGTTGGCACTGGTAAAAAATCGGTGTATTCGGAATCTGAGGTGCGCGAGATCGCCGAATTGTTGGCACGAATGGTATTGAATCCCGGCGACGTATACGACGCAGATGATGCTTTGAGGTATGCGAGTGCGATCGAAAAGGTTTTGCCATCGCGGGCGGCTCAAATAAGGGCAAAATACGCAACAAAAAATGACAATGGTCGAGATTCGGGTCGATCCGCGTCTACCGGTGGAGTACCGCCACCCATGTATAAAGGTCCTGTAAACGTTACTGGAACAGGTAGTGATTCCGGCACGATAGATCCCGCCTTGAAGGCACGTTTGGAACAACAGGAGAAAGATCGCGAAGCGTTGGAAGAAGTCAAACGGCTTGGCACCGCCGAATTACCGAAAGAAGAGCGAGATAAGATCATTTCGAAGACTCGTGAAATACTTGGGCGGACAAAAAGTAAAACGCAGAAAATAGCGGGACTCAGCGGCTTGGCCGCAGCTATCGCCAAACTTGGAGACAAAAAACTCGCTGGCGAAATAATGCTCGAAGCCGAACAACTTGTCGTTCGACAGCCCAAGAATTATTTGGACCTGATGAATTCCTGGGCTTTCGGAACGGGTTATTTAGCGGTTGACCCCGACAAGGCGTTTCAGGTCTTTGACGACGTTGTGTTCAAGACGAACGAACTCGTAGCGGCCGGCGTTAAGATCGCCGAATTTGTTGATGTCAACGAAGAAGTGATCGCCGACGGAGAATTTCAGGTTGGTGCGTTCGGCGGTCAGATGATCCAAACTTTTACCCGAAGTGCCGGAATTGCCGATTCAGCGATCAAGGTTATGATCGACGCAGACTTTGAAAAAACTAAAGCGTTAACGAACCGTTTTGATCGGACCGAATTGCGGGTTTTGGCAAAACTCATGGTTCTTCGAACGGTTCTCGGCAAAGAGATCACCCAAGAGCAGTATCTCGAAGAGATGTTCGGGGAAGACGCAATTCCGCCGGATGTTATTGATAAATAAATTTTAAGCTTGGCGTTAAGCGAGGCTTGTCCCAAGCAGCCATTGGCCGCCATCGACCACGAGCGTGACGCCATTTACGTAACTGGCCGCATCGGACGTTAGAAAGAGCGCAGCATTTTCGATATCCTTGATCTTGCCGAAACGACCAAGCGGGATCTTTTTCGTGATCTTGTCTTTCAGTTCCGGCATCAAGAGCCTTTTCATTCCTTCGGTATCTTCGATCGGGCCGGGCGCGATGCCGTTTACCCGAATGCCGTGACGGCCCCATTCAGCCGAAAGATTGCGGGTTATCGCGTCAACTCCGGCTTTCGCAGCGGAAACGTGGATCTGCATCGGCGTGGCGAGATAGTGAAGCGTTGCGGAAATGTTCAATATTTGGCCTTGTGACTTTTTCAGTTCTTCGAATGACGCACGGCAAACGTTAAATGTGCCCTTCGTGTCGATATCGACAACAGTCCCAAAGCCATTCGGTGAAAGTTGGTCGGCGGCGCACAGAAAATTCCCGGCCGCACCGTTTACGACTATGTCGATCTTTCCGAAATGCTCAACTGTGTTTGCGACGGCATTTTCGACCGCTTCGAAATCGCGAACATCTGCAGCCACGGTAAAACATTCACCGCCGGCGGCTTCGATGGTAGCTTTCATTGCTTCAAGGTTGTCGATCTTTCGGCTTGTGATCGCGACCTTAGCACCGTGTTCGGCAAAGGCACGTGCAACGCCGCCCGTGATGCCGGTTCCACCGCCAGTTAGAAACGCGACCTTACCTTGTAAAATGTTGTCAGCAAATATTTGATCCATAATTTGAGAATGTTACCACAGAATTTTCAACGCAAAGACGCCGAATGGCATAGACGCAAACCACGGAAACTTTATTCCAAGATTTTTGCTTTCGATCATAAGTCGAGGTTTTTCTTGGCGACTTTGCAGCTTTGCGTCTTTGCGTTAATTTCTCTTTCCTTCTCGTGCGGATCGAAGCCGACCGATGTTCGCACATTAATTCCGTCAGACGCACTCGTCTATCTCGAAACAAAAGATCTTGGCAAAGCGGTCGGCACCGTTATAAACAACAAAACGCTTCAGGAGGCCATTCGATCTGTTCCCCCCGATACAATCATCTTGAACGGAATGCAGATGTCGGTTGCAGTGACGGGATTTGAAACAAGGGAGCAAGCCGTTACTGAAGAGAGTTCGGTGCTGAGCTTTCAGCCTCGCTTTGTAGCGATTCTTGAAACGAACAAATGGAATTTTCAGGTGCTTACATTTGCTGAGGAAAGACTTGGACTTTTCATTAGTGAAGCTTACGGCGGCGAAGCGACGCTGGAATCTTCCGATAAACTTGGTGGCAAGTATTATATCTGGTCAGGTCAGGACGGACGAAAGGCCTACGGGTTGGTGATCGGAAGCCTGATCTATTTTGGCAACGACGAATCGTCTATCGAACGTTGTTTGGCGATCGGCCGCGGCGAAGAGGAGAGCATCGCTAAAAATCCGAAAATTACAAACGGCGAACGCTTGGCTTTCGGTTATGTTTCGCCGGATGGTATCGCACAGATATCTAACATCATCGGAATTTCTCTAGCGAAACAATCTAGCGAAGAGGGCGACGTTCAAAGCTTCATCGCTCGCGTTCTGCCGGAGTTGCTCCGTGGTTCGGTGAAAGATGCGACTTGGGCCGCCGAGAAGAGCGATGACGGGATCGAAGACAAATATCTGATCGAACTCGACCCGGATCTTGCCAGAATCGGTCGGGAAACGATGGCCGACAATCCACGGGCGAACGATCTCGCCGAGTTCGTCCCAATCGAGAGCGTTTCAGCCACTCGTTATAATTTCAAAGATCCTCGGCTCGCGTGGCGAAGCGTTTTGTTGAGTGCCTCGTCCAGCGTTAGCGGCCTTGATAGTTCGATCGTTACTGCTTTTTCGGGAAGCCTGTTTGAGCCGTATGGAATTGAGGATCCGGAATTGTTTCTTGGAGCGATGGACGCACAGATCATAACGGTCAGGTTCGATGAGGTCGGCGATTCTTCGGTTGCATTCGGAAAATCGAAGAACCTTGAACAATCAAAGCGATCGCTTTCGAAAGAGATCGATTTTTCGAAATCTCCCGAAAGAGTTTTCAATGCCGATATCTGGCGTGCCGAAGACGGAACAGCGTTCGCGATCGCTCCGGAAAATATTATCTTGGCAGGTGATGCCGAGGCGATTCGGAAATGCCTTGAGGTACGTCAAAACGGAGCGAATATCAAGAACTCGGGGAGTTTCAAGACATTTGATACGAACAATTCGCCGTTCGTCACCATTGGCTTTGACGCCGAAATAAAGAAGCAGATCGCAAATGTGGTCGGAGATTTGAAAGAGGGATCTCTTGCAACCAAAATTAACTACACGACCCAAACGTCCTTTGTTGCAAATAAACTGCATCGTTCAACTCGATCTGAATTTGGCTTGATCGGTACGATCATTTCGCACCTCTCAAACGAATAGCTACTTTTTCTTCGCCGCACGCTTTAGCTTTCGAACGTTCTGGTCGATCCACATTTCGGCCGCGTGAAAATGTTCGAATTTTTCTTCATCTCGGCGAAAAGCAGGCGTATGGTTATAACGTCGGCCATTTTGGTGAACGGTTGGATGATGGATGTGGAGCATTTCGTGGAACATCACGTATTCGACAACAATTCGCGGTGTTTCAGCGGTATCGAGCGAACTGCTGATGACGATAGTGTCGTGAGTCGAATCGTGATGCCCGAGAATTCGAAATGTTCGACGGGACGACCATGATAGAGCCGGTTTCTTGATGCTTCCGCTAAAATATCGGAAGTTTAAGACTTCAAAGATCTCGTTGAGATCGTATGTCAGTCCGACGGAACCGGACAAGACCTTCCTGCCGCGAGTTCGTTTACTTGTGACGGAACGAATTCGGATCTCGTCGCTTTTTATGTAGTCGTTATAGTTTTCGCGCATCCATTTGGGAGCACGGCGGCGATATAGCTTTGCGACGAGGATGTAAGCCAAAGCTCGTTGGGCGTTTGCGGGCATGTCCTTGCAAATATCAGCAATTCGCACAAATGCACCGCCGGACCTTAATCGAATTGTGTGGTTAATACCGATATAAGGGTAAAACTGGATGTGAATTGAACGCGGACTTCGGGTGGCGTCGTAGTATTCGAACGCTTCGCGGTAAAAGTGACCGATCTCGATCTCTGTTGAACCCAAATTCATGTTAATCAAAGTTTAACTAATAATTGTTGACAAAAAACGACATAAAGTGATATTTCTTTAAGTGGCCACTTCCACCTCATTGGAAACTAGGCCAAGCTTCATGTGACAGAATGCCGATCCGCGAATCAGAGCTAAACATCGGAAATCCTTCCAGATACCCCGATACTCGTGGGCAAACCATCCTTTCGGCGATCATCAACGAACATTTTGTCACGGGTGAACCGGTTGGGTCGAAGGCCATTGCGGAAAAGTTTGCTAATGCTTCAGGTTTGAGCTCGGCAACTATTCGCGGAGTAATGGCAGAACTTGAGGAGCTGGGACTTCTGGAACAACCTCACACGTCCGCCGGACGGGTACCAACGGACAAGGGTTATCGATTCTACGTTGACAATTTGTTGGGCGTTCTCAGCATTTCAAATGACGATCTTGGCCGTATCGGTGATGAGTTTGGGTTAAATCCGAGCGAACTCATCGAGACGCCGGACCGCCTTATGGAACGCACTTCGCAATTGTTATCTGCTCTTTCAAATAATGTGGGTATCGTGGTATCGCCAAATTTGGCGAATGATCGCCTTCAGCATATCGAGTTCGTAAGTCTCTCAGAAAAGAGGATCCTGGTCGTTCTGGTTTCACATCCCAATATTGTGCATAACCGGATCATTCGACTGAAGGTCAACTTTTCAAAAGAGGATCTTGAACAAGCATCGAAATACCTCAATGCGGAATTCGCCGGCAAGAGTCTGTCGGAGATCCGTGCTGAGATCCTCAGGCTAATGCACGAGGAAAAGTCGATGTTCGACAAGTTACTGCAGACTGCTGTGATACTTTGCTCGGAGAGCATCGAGGATGCGGCAAGTTCGGCCGGAGAGGTTTATGTTGACGGAACGACCAACATACTTACGAAAAGCGATTTTGCCGATCTCGAACGGCTTCGCGAGTTGCTTGCAACGATCGGCGAAAGAACACGGTTGCTGCAGATCCTCAATGAATGTGTCGATCGAAAGTCAAATTTGAATGGTGATGTTCAAGTGGTGATCGGAAGCGAGAACCGTACAGCATCGTTTAAGAACTGCACCTTGATCTCAGCCCCATATCGTATCGGAAACGGATCAGCGGTCGGGACGCTCAGTGTTCTTGGCCCAACGCGGATCGAATATGCAAGAATGATCTCCGTCGTTTCCTACGTCGCCCGTGTACTTGAGAAAACGATGTCGAAAGACATTTCGAATAACTAGCCAACCAAAGACCGGCTTTTTTAGCGGTTTCATTCAAAATGAACCAAAACCAGGAAGACAAAAATCTTGAGATAACTGTCGCTGAATCCGATGCCGAAGATGGTGCGTCGGTCGACGATTTCATTCGCCAGTTGGAAGAGCGCGAAAAAGATCTCCACATTACGGCCGATACGACGATCATTGAGATCGCGGAATCTTTCGGCGGCGAAGAACTTCCTAATTACTTCAAGCAAGAAGTCGAAAAACTGAAACCGGCAACAGCGTCAGTTCCTGATCTGCGTAAGTCGGTCGAGAATGGCCGAACGATCGAGTTGGAGAGTGAGGTTTCAAACCTAAAGGCGATCGTCGCCCGGATGGAGCTTGAACGGTCGGAGATCTTTAAGAACTCACAGCGACGAACCAAGGATTTCGAGACCTTCAAAGCACGTTCAGAGCGGGAACGAAGAGAAACATTTCAAAGCCAAATGGTAAATCTGGCAACGTTTTTGCTTCCGGCGTTAGATAACTTTAACCGTGCGATCGACTCGGCGAAGTGGATCAAGGAAGCGAATAATACCGAATTTCAACAGTTTTTCGACGGCGTTGTCATTGTGAATGAGCAAATGTACGAAATTCTTGGACGGATGGGGATCGAAACGATCGCAACGGTCGGTGAGCCGTTCGATCCTCATTTTCACGAAGCCGTTGCGACTGAAGACAGGTACGATCTCCCAAATGATTTTGTATGCGAAGAACTGATCCGAGGATTTCGGATCGGTGAAAAAGTGATTCGCCATTCGATGGTAAAAGTAGCTAAGAATACGAGTCCGAGCGGACATGTAAAAATCGAAGGACAAGGCCAAAACGAACAAAATGATGTCGAATCTTCTAGTCTTTTAGAGGAGATCGATTCATAACCGACCATCAGTCTTCCCCACGCATTTTCCCCACGCCTCCCCAATCCAACCACGAAGGATAAAGAATATGAGTAAAGTAATTGGAATCGATCTGGGTACGACAAACTGCTGTGTTTCCGTTTTGGAAGGCGGCACGGTCCAGATCATTTCTAACAAGGAAGGCGGAAGGACGACACCCTCGGTCGTCGGATTTACCGATAAGGATGAACGCCTTGTCGGTCAGATCGCGAAGAGACAAGCCGTTACAAATCCGGCAAACACGCTATATGCTGTCAAGCGCCTTATTGGTCGGAAGTACAATTCCCCGGAAGTCGAAAAGATGCGTACAACGGTGCCCTTTGACATCGTCGAAGCACCAAATGGTGATGCGCATATCAAGGTCCTTGATCGTGTCTACAGTCCGCCGGAGATTTCTGCAATCGTGCTTCAGCGACTCAAATTGGCTGCCGAAGAGTTCCTTGGCGACAAAATAACTGAGGCCATAATTACCGTTCCTGCGTATTTTGACGATATGCAGCGACAGGCCACACGAGACGCCGGAAAGATCGCCGGACTCGAAGTGGAACGCATAATCAACGAGCCAACGGCTGCGGCTCTTGCTTACGGGTTTGGAAAGAGCAAATCAGAGAAAGTTGCGGTTTACGATCTCGGAGGTGGAACGTTCGATATTTCGATCCTCGAAATAAACGATGGTGTCTTTGAAGTTCTCTCAACCTCGGGAAATACTTTTCTAGGCGGCGAAGATTTTGACCAAAGGATCATTGATTGGCTAGTCGAGACGTTCAAAGAAGAAAGCGGGATCGATCTGAAAGAAGATCGGCTTGCGTTGCAACGGCTGAAAGAAGCCGCAGAGCGCGCCAAATGCGAACTTTCAAGCATTAGCGAAACAAGCATAAGTCTACCGTTCATTGCGGCCGATCAAACCGGTCCGAAGCACGTTAATGCGAACCTCACACGAGAAAAGTTCGAGGAACTTGTCAAGGATCTTGTTGATGCATCCATCGAGCCCTGTCAGAAAGCGCTTTGGGATGCAAAATTGCAACCCTCAGATGTTGACAAGGTAATTCTTGTCGGCGGACAAACACGTTCGCCAATAATTTCCCGTACGGTAACTGAGCTTTTCGGAAAAGAGCCATCGGCTGAGATCAACCCGGATGAGGTTGTTGCGATGGGAGCCGCGATCCAGGGCGGCGTTCTTACCGGAGACATAAAGGATATCGTTCTGTTGGACGTACTTCCACTAAGTCTTGGTCTGGAAACTCGCGGCGGACTTTTCGTGAAACTCATCAATCGAAATGCGACGATCCCGCTTCGAAATACGATGACATTCACGACTGTGGTCGATAATCAGCAGTCTGTTGAGATACACATTATGCAGGGCGAACGTGAGATCGCTTCGGCTAACCGGAGCCTTGCGAAGTTCGAACTCGTTGGCGTTCCGCCGGCATCGCGTGGTGTTCCGCAGATCGATGTGACCTTTGAGATCGATGCTAACGGCATTGTGAACGTGTCGGCACAAGACAAGATGACTGGTCTTGAGCAGGCAATGACGATCACACCGTCGTCCGGTTTGGCACCCGACGAGATCGAAAGATTGATAATGGAAGCCGAATCTTCGGCCGATCGCGACCGCGAGGAACGCGAACTGATAATGCAAAGAAATCGGCTCGAGAGTCTGATCAAGAACGCTCGAAAGGCGATGACCGAATACGGTCGTGCATTTCCTCTTGAAGAACAACAGGAGATCAACGGAATTCTAAACAACGCGGAAGAGTCGCTTTTGACCGATGATCTAAACGAGGTCAAGCTGGTTCTGGTCAAAGTAGAGGAGACCGCGAGCCGAATAACGGCATCGATGCTGACCGCGGTTTAGTCCGAAAGAGCATAGATTCTATGCCGGCTTGAGCATTAGTTGGTAGATTCGTTACAATAGTGTTTGGCGTCAGTTCACCTTTGGGCTGACGCTTTATTTATCTGGTTATGTCGAAACGAGACTATTACGAAGTGCTTGGCGTTGCGAAAACAGCGTCAGATGCCGATATCAAAAAAGCCTACCGTTCGCTGGCGGTTAAATTCCATCCGGACAAGAATCCGGATGACGCCGAGGCAGAAGAGAAGTTCAAAGAATGTGCTGAGGCATATTCAGTCTTGTCGGATGCTCAAAAGCGTTCTCAGTACGACCGTTTCGGTCATGCTGGAATGGGTGGTGGCGGATTCGAGCCCGGCTTTTCAAACATCGAAGATATTTTCGATCTCTTCGGCTTTGGCGATATGTTCGGCGGCCGGGGAAGAACCCGTTCGAATGTACAGCGCGGTTCCGACCTTCGTTACGATATCGAGATAAGCCTTGAGGACGCAGCAGGCGGAAAGGATGAAAACCTGAACATCCCGAAACTCGAAAAATGCGAGCCGTGCGACGGAAACGGAGCGGAGCCGGGCACGCTGCCGGAACAATGCATTTCATGCGGCGGCAGAGGCCAAACGCAATATCAACAAGGCTTTTTCAGCGTAATGCGGACCTGTCCGAATTGCCGCGGCACTGGAAAGATCATTCGAACGCCTTGCGAAGAATGTAGAGGCCAAGGCCGTATCGAAAAGGAAAAGTCGCTTGAAATAAAGATCCCTGCGGGCGTCGAGACAGGCTCACGGCTTCGTGTTTCGGGTGAAGGCGAAGCCGGCGTTAACGGCGGGCCGGCGGGCGACCTTTTCGTTGTTATCCATGTCAAAGAGCACGAGACGTTTGAGCGGCAAGGTGCGAATCTATATTCAGCCGTTCCAATAACATTTGCTCAAGCCGCACTTGGAGCGGAACTTCAAGTTAAAACGCTTCATGGCGAAGAGGAACTTAAAGTCCCTGCCGGAACCCAGACGGGAACAGTTTTTCGCTTGAAGTCCCACGGAATGCCCACGCTTGGTGGTCGCGGAAAGGGCGATCTTTTCGTAGCAGTTACCCTCATTACGCCAAAGGCTCTCAACAAAGAACAGCGCAAGATTCTCGAACAGCTAGCAGAGATCGAGGATACCGATTTTAACGACGCGTCGTTCATCGACAAGGTGCGAAATATTTTCGGATAGCGGGCGACCCAGGTTTAAAACTTTAATTTGCTTTCCACGGCTATTATTTCGGTTATAGTTGTTGGAGAGCATTTATTTTTGAACACGATGTTCGGTCCAAAAAGCCGATCGAATTGCTCCGCCCGTGTGAAGATTAGAACTAAGGCGAGTCGGACATTTAGAAGAACAAGGAGAAACAGATGGGACGTATAAAAGTTGGTCAAGAAAATTCCACACCGATCGAACTCTACTACGAAGACCGCGGAACGGGTCAACCGATCGTGCTTATTCACGGTTGGCCGCTTAACGGAGCTTCTTGGGAAAAGCAATCTGCCGCATTATTCGATGCCGGGTATCGCGTCATCACATACGATCGCCGCGGATTCGGCCGATCTGACCAGCCGTCGGTCGGATATGATTACGACACATTTGCTGCGGACCTGAACACGCTACTTACCGATCTTGACCTCAACGATTGCATTATCTCCGGGTTTTCGATGGGATCAGGCGAGGTGACCCGTTATCTTGGCAGGTATGGTTCAGAACGCGTTTCGAAAGCGATCGCTATCGGAGTTATACCGCCGTTTCTGCTTAAAACCGCCGACAACCCGGACGGCGTTCCGGCAGACGTCTTTGAAGGAATTGAAAAGGCAATTTCCAAGGATCGCCCTGCGTTCTTTACCGATTTCTTCAAGAATTTTTACAATCTTGACGAAAACCTTGGCAAGCTCATATCCGAAGAGGTAGTTAACAACAGTTGGAATGTTGCAACACAGGCTTCTGCCGTTGGAACATTGAAGAGCGTATCTTCGTGGCTCGAAGACTTCCGTGAAGATGTCGCCAAGATCGATGTTCCGTTTCTAATTATTCACGGGAACGCCGACCGAATTCTGCCGATCGAATCAACAGCCGACCGCCTTTCGAAGATGATCGAGAATGCGAAGTACGAGGTCATCGACGGTGCCCCTCACGGCCTGCTATGGACACACGCCGAAGAGGTGAACAAAGCGATGCTCGCGTTCCTCGGCGAAGGCAGCCAAACGGCTTCCGCCTAGTTGGAATGGGAAAGGCTGCGTCGCGGCGGCCTTTCTCTCTATTGGATCTTTGCCTTTACGGTCTCACTGAGCAATTTGCCATCAATGGTTTTTCCGACAAGTCTTGCTTGCGCAGCTTTCATCACGGTTCCAATTTCTTTCATCGAACTCGCGCCAGTTTCCGTTATCGCTTCCAATACTGCCGAATCGATCTCTTCAGCCGTCGCCGATTTCGGTAAGTAAACCTCGATGAAAGCAATTTCCGCAGCTTCCTTAGCGGCAAGTTCGGGCCGGCCGGCATTTTCGTATTGCTCGATCGAATCACGCCGTTGCTTCACTAACGATTGAAGTGCTTTCATTACTTCATCATCCGTCAATTCTTCGCCCTTTTCGATCTTGCGATTCATCAAGTTCGACTTAACCATCCGCAGTGTTCCCAAACGCTCGGAATCCTTTGCTTTCATCGCCTCTGTCATGTCACCAATGATCTTTTCGTTCAAACTCATACCGAAATCTTAGATTCGCGGCAACAAACAAACAAGCGCACGGATGAAATATGCGAGAAACGATGGATGATCAATTGCTTCGATTCTGAGACAAGCTTCGGACGATGTGCTAACTTTCTCTTTTTGCTTATGAAACTTCGTTGGCGTTTTGGATTGGTTGCCGGGATTTTTATGGCCCTTTTTTGTCTGTATCCGCAGATGAAGATGGTCTATCTTCGCGGGTCGGATTGGAACGGGCATTATGCTTACAACGACATCGATGAGGTTGCGTATGCGTCTTACCTGCGTGCCTTGATCGACGGTCGACCGCGGAAGAATGATCCATATTCCGGACGCGATCATGCTACCGAAACCCCGCAGCCCGAATCGCTCTTTTCAATTCAGTTCGCTGCCCCTTACACGATCGCCATACCTGCCCGAATAGTTGGTGTCGAAGCCCCATGGGCAATGACGATCGCCGGAGCTCTGGCAGGGTTTTTAGCGGCTTTGGCGACGTTCTGGCTGCTTGGGCGGGTCACCGGTGACAATTGGTATGCAATGGCCGCGGCACTTGGAGTTTTCGCATTTGGAACACTGGCCGCGGGCGAAGGCGCCGTGTCAGAAGTGTTTTTCGACGGCTTTTCTTATCCGTATTTTCCTGGGTTTCGTCGTTATATTCCAGCCCTCGGAATGCCTGCATTTTTCTTGTTTGTCGGGTTGATATGGAAGTTAGTTAACCGACAGCTTCCAGTTTCGAGCCGCCAGTTTCCAGTTTCAGATTCAGATAATGGTCTTGTCAGCGAAGATGGAGAAGCTCAACTTGCTGACGGCGCATTGCGCCAACAAGTCAGTTCAAATCCTCACGTCGCATATTCATTGCTGGCGATCGCGTCTTTCGCCTACTGCGTTTATACATATTTTTATATCTGGACGACGGCGGCGGCGTTTCTGGGTTGCGTGTTCCTGGTTTGGTTGATCGAAAGGCCCGAGGGCTGGAAGGAAGATATAAAGCGATTGAGCGCTGTTGGTGTGGGCTGTGTAGGTGTATTGGTCCCTTATGGCTATCTTCTTTCGCAACGAGGCGAAACGTTGGACCACATTCAATTGCTTGTTTATACGAGAATGCCGGATTTCTTTCGGTTTCCGGAGTATCTGGGTTTTGTCGTTCTACTGCTTATCATCGTAGGAATCGGTTTCAAGCTGATCCAACTTAAGGACCGTACCGTCTTGTTCGCTCTCTCGCTTTCGTTGGTCGCTTTTGTTATTTTCAACCAACAAATACTGACCGGGCGTTCGCTGCAACCGATACACTATCAAGTCTTTATCGGAAATTACGTTGCCGCACTAGCAGTATTTTTAGCTGTTGGACTTCTGTGGCGGTCGAAACTCGGGCAGGGAAGAACGAGCGTTAAGATCATCAGCTCCATAATGTTGTTCACCGCTGTAGTTTGGGGCATCGTCGAATGTCACTATACGGTTCGTGTTTTGGATGAAGCAAATATCGAACGGGATAAGGGGATGCTTGTCGCAAAGCGGCTTGAGGAACTCGGTAAACAAGCCGCAGATCCACACCGGCAAACCGTTCTCTCGTTCGACGGGATCTTTGCCGACGACATGCCCAGCGTCGCTCCGCAGAACATACTATGGGCACGGCATCAGCATGTTTTCGCGGGGCTAAGTTGGGAAGAAAGTAAAGAACGGTACTACCAGCAGCTTTACTATTCGGGTGCTACAGAGAAGACGCTAGACTGGCTTTTAAAGAACGATTTCGTTTCTCAAATAGCCTTGTTTGGATGGGGAAGGCACACGGATCGTCTAAGCGTTGACTCCAAGCCTTTGAGCTATGGAGAGGTCGCCGACGAGGTCGCGAAATTCGGGCATTTTGTTCGGAATTATTCGCGCGAACAGGCGGCCCGACCTTTGCTCGCCTACGTTATTATCGGTAACGGGGATACTACAAACCGCGCGAATCTCGAAAAATGGTATGAATTGGGCGAAGGCGAACATGTTGGCGCCCACACAATATATAGCGTAAGACTGCGATAAAAAAGAAAAAGACCGCCAAATAACGGCGGTCAAATAAATATTGCTAATTCAAGATCTAGAAAATAATTAAGCGGCCAAAAGATCATTGGACGTTTCGGCAAAAACACGCCGGCCGTTCAAAGCATCGTCGATTATTTCACGAACTGCAGAGGCATCAGGATTGACATCCATCCGCGCACAGGCACGTAAATGCCTGATAATTCCCTCGGTCGCGATCTCAATGCAATCACCGGTCAACTTCGAAAACCGGCGAGCTTGAATATGATCGATCTGCAGAATCCTGTCCTGCAAAGTCATTGGTTTAGCTGCTGCCACTTTTTGTTCTCCTTCCTACGTAGTCTGGTACGTCTATAACTTAATTGCGATCATAGGCAATAGAAAAGCGAACAATATCGAGAAATCACGCACTAGTCGTCAAAAACCGAACATTCGCTCGTCGCCGAATCGTCAATGTAAGGAAATGTTAACAGAAACTTACGTGAATGTCACCACTTTTTTTTTAGATTGTGATTTATTTCGCAAACAGGTCAAACACATAATATCGCCGATAGATCTGGAGACCTATCGGCGATAAAAAAAGGAAAGATCAACCTGATTTGTCTAGCTTACGGCGTCTTTCATTGCCTTGCCGAGACGGAACTTAACAGTTGTCTTTGCCGGGATCTTAATAACGGCACCGGTTGCCGGGTTGCGGCCATCACGGGCCTTACGTGTCGCTTTTACAAGCTTACCGAAGCCGGGAACGGCAAATTCTCCGTTCGTTTTGACTTCTGCGGTTGCAAGAGCAGATAGCGCATCGAAAAGACCTTTTACGTCTTTCTTTGTCATTCCGCTTGTTTCAGACAAGGTGTTGATGATCTCCGTCTGTGTCATACGAGCCATAATATTTGGTTAACCTCCAAGGGATTTGAAAAATAAAATTTACTAAACTTCCTACGAATCGAATGGGTTTATCGGGCAACGATCATGGGCTGTTTCGAAAGCCTGATTGGTCGGGGCGGCAAGATTCGAACTTGCGGCCTCTCGGTCCCAAACCGAGCGCACTACCAGGCTGTGCTACGCCCCGATATTCATCCAAGACAAGTTTCGGATTCTACAAGCGAAAAATCGATTGGTCAAGTCAAATGCGGTTAAAGTCGAGTAAATATCGAACAAATATCGATATTGCACGACCACGATGGCTAATTCGCTGTTTAACGTCCGAGGCGAGCTCTCCAAATGTCTCTAAGAATCCGTCCGGCACAAAGATCGGATCGTAGCCGAAACCGCCCGTTCCCCTCGGTTCGCGATCGATCATTCCGCGGCAGTCTCCTTGGCAAGTGAAGAGGATCTTCCCGGTCGTATCAGCAAAGGAAATGGCGGAAACGAATCGGGCCGTTCGAGGCGCTCCCGGGTTCAAACGCATCTCCTCGAGAACGATATCGATCCGTTGGCGGTCGGTCAATTCATCGCCGCCGTAGCGCGCCGAATAAACGCCGGGCCGTCCCTGTAGTGCATCGATCTCCAACCCGGAATCATCCGCCATGGCAAATAATCCCGTCGCGTAAGAGTATCCCGCCGCCTTGAGCTCTGCGTTCTCACTAAACGTCGAACCTGTTTCGGCAACAGCCTCCACATCGGGATAGTTTGAAAGATCGATCAGTTCGATCGAAGTCGCGGAGAGCAGCTCGTGCAGTTCCCGAACCTTTCCTTTATTGCCTGTTGCGATCAGTAATTGATCTATCTTCATAAACTCTTTAGAGTGTCGATCGGACTAACGGAAACGTCAATCCTTCGAACCAGACTGACCCGGATAAACTTTGTAGAAATTCAACATCCGAAAGAATTTCATTGCATTCAACGGTGTTAAAAGTGTATAAAATAATACGGCCCTATACCGCCCAGGGCCGCTCACCCGTTTAACCCCAAAGGAAAAGGAGATTCGCCTTGACGCCAACAGTAACCAGCCAACCTGTGTTCATTCCCGGTACGATCTATAACGGAGCCGTTATCGATATTCGAGTCTTGGATGAATCCGTTCCGGACGATCCGCGAGAGATAGCGTACGAACTCGGTTTGTGGCTCGCCGGCATCGAATCGTTCGTTTCGAGGTTCGAGCAGTTGTTCATTGAGAGAAACAATGGCGGTCCTGATTCAAAGCAATGGTATCGTGCAATGAGATTGGCACGTGCGGGCCTTTTGCGATGCTCAGATCTTCTTTTCCGTTTGAGGACGGCCGACCTTACCGGGAATGGCAGTTTCGCGGTTGCCAGCCCTGAAAATCTGGCGGAACTTTCGGAAAAACTCAGAACTTCGCTTACGTTGAACGAAAGTATTTCGAAAGGCGGCGTTGTGCGCTCCGACGAGTGGCGAACATGGCGAAAAGATATGATCGCACGATTGGAAGGGTCAACGTCAGTTAGTTTGTTTCAATCGCTCGCAAGAAACCACGACGGGACGGGCATACCTGAACCGGTAAAGAAACTGATCGCTGCGCAATTTGAAGCGGTGACCGCAAATCCCGAGATCTGCGGTATCTTGCGGGAGTTCGCGTCGATTCATTTGGCACTTGGTATCGTTGGCCGAATGCTGAGAAATGATGAACCTCTAAAGCCCACGTTGCTAATTTTTGCATTTGTTTACGAGCAAACACAGACCCTGATCGGTCAGATCAACCACCGTTTGTCGACCATGAGCGACGAAGAGACCGAAGTCTTTATCGCACTCGATGGCGCTTCATATACCGCTTCGCTTGAGATCAAGAAAGCTTTCAACCAAGAATTGTCAGGTGTTGTCGGTGTCCGACCTGCACAGTTGGTTTACGCCCACGTCGAGGTTGCTCACTCTTTGTTGTCGGCAAGCTTTGAGGAGATCATTGCGAGTTTCGCTCGAACCATAGATCCGGCAACGAAGGTGTCCGACATATTCCCTAGTTTTACTACTAAGCTCGAACAATCGCTCACGCTCCGCTCCGGTCTCGCCAAAACTTTACGTGCTGTTCAGGAAGCCGAAAGTACACCGAACGACAACTCAATGGGCCGAATGAGAAATACTATTGAACTGTTCAATCACGAGGCTTTCCATTTTTTATATTACAAGGATAAGGATACGGTCGAGCGGTTTACGGAAGAAATTCAATTTACAAATGAATCTAAAGATCTCGTTCCGATCCTGCATAGATTTGGTGCATACCTCGAAACCCTTTTAGGGGCGGTGGGCATGCGGGCCGTATTGGCCGGACATCCATTGGAAGACTAATTGCCACAGATAATAAACGCGGAAAGCTACATCCCATTGATAAGTGTCGAAAGTTTGTTCATTGTGAGCGAAGCGTCGAAAGCGGCTTGCGGAAGAGTACATCAAAGCTCGCGGCGGCGCCGACCACCATTACGACAACCGCGGTAACTAGAACTCCGCTCAAGAGAAGCAATGGATCGAAGGTCCATTGAATGTCAAGAACGAACCGGCTGACGGCCCACGAAAGAACGCCCGCAAAACTCGCACCGATGATCCCGGCAAGCAAACCAAGAATGCCGTATTCGCCGAATAGTATTAACATCAGCGATGCTCGCCTTGTTCCTAGTGTTTTAAGAATCGCATTCTCATAAATACGCTGAGATTTCGTCAGTGCTATCGATCCGATCAGGATCAAAATTCCGGCAAGAATTACGAAGCTTCCGACGAACGAGATCGCGAGCACGAAATTGTTGATCAGCTTCTGTACGGTCATGATGATATCCGCTACGTCAAATACTTGAACGTTGGGAAAGCGGTCAAGTATCTGCCGTTGCAATCGTTGGCGTTCGGTTGCGCCGATGCGGCTCAAAACTGTCGTTGCAAAGCTCTGCGGTGCCGATTCAAGCACGCCCGGAGCGAAGACGAAAATGAAAACAGTCCGCGTGTTTCGAAGATCGATCTTCCGAATACTGGCGACACGGGCGGTTAGTTTGCGCCCGGAAATATCAAACGTCATTGAGTCGCCGGGTTCGATCTTCAATGTCTTTGCCATCGATTCTTCGACCGAGACTTCTGGAACATCCGAGCCACTTTCGTTCCACCATCGCCCGGCAATTATACTTTCGTTTGTGTCCAGTTTTGGCCGATAGGTCACGGCAAATTCGCGGCCGATCTGGCCTTGTTGCTGCCGGACTTCCGTTTGCTGAAAATCAAGCGGCTTGCCGTTGACGAAAGAAATACGAGCACGAACGGTCGGCGTCGTTTCGGGTTTTTCACCGATGCTCTGTTCGATCAGCGCCGCAAGTTCGTTGATCTGGCTCTTTTGAATGTCGATGAAGAACAACGTCGGTAGGCGCTGGTTCCGCGTGAAATCAAATTCTCGAACAAGATTAGTCTGCAACGATTGAACCGCCAGAACAACAAACGCTCCGAGCCCGACGGCAAGCAATATTATTCGAGTTTGGTTACCGGGACGATAGAGAGAGTTTATCGATTGCCGAAAAGAGAACGAACCAAATGAACGAAGGCCGCGAAGCAACTTCGTAAGTACGATCGCCGCGAGATAAAGACAAAGCGATGTAAGCCCAAGTCCGGCGAGAAAGAATGCTCCGATAACGAACGATCCGGCCTGCCAAACCGCGAGGCCTAACAAACCGAGTAAGCTAAGTGCACCGATCAGCCATTTGACCGGATCGAGCTTACGAAGGCTTGCATTGTTCTCGTCGCGGAGAAGAAGCTTTGGCTTGATGTTTCGCACTTGCAGCAGCGGCAGCATCGAGAAGAGAACTGAGATCAGAACTCCGAGAATAATGCCCTGCAAAGCGGTCGAAAGACCTACAGTATACGACATCTTTTCGGGCAGATCTACGGAGAAACGGCTTTGGACAAACCAAAGTCCGAGTTGAGCCAGGACAACTCCGAAGGCGCTTCCGATCAACCCCAGCGTAAGGATCTGCAACAAATAGACGGTGATTATTCGATTACCGCTTGCGCCGAGACATTTCAGAACGGCGACCGTTTTTCGTTTTTGCTCGACGAACGCACGTGAAACGTTCCAGACACCGACACCACCAAGAACCAAGATCAATAAACCCGTAAGGGCAAGATAATTTTCAGTTCGAGCAAATTGCTGCCCTAGCCGCTCCTGGGTTTCACGGTAAGACTGAACGCGCAAATTTGTGCCCTTTAGTGCTTCGCGAAGCTGTGCGACCAAAGCGGTCGGATTGTCTGAGGTGCGGTAAAGGATAGCGTTCCGGACACGGCTCGCGTTTCGAGTTATACCAGCTTCGTCAAAAGCCTTCTTCTCAATGAACACGCGTGCACCCAAACGAAAGCCACTTGAACCGCCCGGTTCCTGATCAAAACTCCCCCGTACCTCAAATTCGCCCTCGCCGACCTTGATCTTGTCGCCGACCTTGATCGAAAGATCCTCGAGCAGAATGCGGGCGACGACTGCGCCGTTATTTTGAAGGATCGAATGGTCAAACGCCTTTCCGCCATCAAGTTCGAAGTTGCCGACAAGCGGGAACGGCGGTTCAACGCCTTTTAATTCTACTAATCGGACACGTTCATTTGCGGAATCTGAGGGCCGTGCCATCGAAGACGTATTGATCGTTTCGTTTCTGTCTTCAACGATGTTCGAACCGTCGATCACGGCCTGTACTTTTGCGAGATCCACGGGCGAAAAATCGCCGGTCGAACTTATCTCAAGATCTGCCGTCATCAGCGCACGAGCGTCGGTCCCAACGGCCTGAGTCAAATTCTGGATCAGCGAACGCAA
>JBGTKQ010000049.1:0-6430 GCA_041744555.1 Pyrinomonadaceae bacterium | reverse complement strand
AGCATCGTTATTCGGATTTTGGGCAGGAGAATTTGTTAATTCGTTCGTGCTTGCAAAGATGAAGGTCTGGATGGCCGGTCGAAAATTGTGGGTGCGAACTATCAGTTCAACGGTATGCGGCGAGGTTGCCGACACACTGATTTTTTACCCGATCGCGTTTTTCGGGATCTGGTCTAATGAACAACTTATTAGCGTAATGTTCGGCAATTATATTATTAAGGTGCTTTGGGAAGTCCTGGCTACGCCATTCACTTATCTGATCGTCGGATTCCTTAAACGGTCAGAAAACGAAGATTATTACGACAAAGATACCGATTTCAATCCATTTACGCTTGAGACATAAATGAACTAGTACCGGCCGCTGACATTCGCGAGCTTGTATTACGTTTCTTCGCGCTTCCTCAATGCTTCTAAGGCCACTTTTCGATCATCGAAATGAAATTTTTCATTCCCGATGATCTGATAGTTTTCGTGACCCTTGCCCGCAATTATTACAACGTCATTTGCACAAGCTTCGGCGATCGCTTTTCGAATAGCTTCGCGGCGATCGGAAATTGCAAGATATTGCCCGCCTGAATTTGTAACGCCGGTCTCTATTTCAGAGATGATCTTAATTGGATCTTCAGTTCGCGGATTGTCAGACGTGATAATAGCTAGATCGCTATATTCGCCGGCGATCCGTCCCATAGGTTCACGCTTCGTTTTATCTCTATCACCCCCGCAACCAAAGACGGTGATTATTCTGCCCTTTGCCAGTTCTTTCGCGGTTTTCAATGTATTCAACAACGCATCGTCGGTGTGAGCGTAATCAACCACAACAGCAAAATTTCCGTCGTGCTGAACACGCTCGAATCTTCCCGGAGCGCCAACGCACGTAGCAAGGCCTTTCGAAATACTTTCGAGATCATACCCAAGTTCTATTGCCGCCGCTGCCGCAGAAAGCATGTTGTAAACATGCGGCCGACCGACCAAGGGCGACGTGATCTGTCGTTCGCCCTGGGGAGTTTTCAGTAGAAAAGATGTGCCCTTGAGAAGAGAGACCTCGATATTCTCTGCTGTAAGATCTGGGTTTCGAGTTTGCGTTCCGGGTTCAGGCAATGTTTGTGAAAATGTGACAACTCGCTGGCCATTCGATCTCAGTTCGTCGGCTAACTTCGCTCCCCATTCATCGTCGATATTTATCACGCACGAGCCCGGCTTTTCGCCGAGACGGCCGTCGAAGAGCTTTTTCTTTGCGTCGTAGTAATTTTCCATCGTGTGATGGTAATCAAGATGATCGCGGGTTAGGTTTGTAAAGATCGCGACCTTGAACCGCAACCAGTCGCAACGATGAAGGTCGATGGCTTGTGATGAAGCTTCCATTGCGGCAAACCCACAGCCTTCTTCGACGGCTTGTTTCAGAAAACGGTTTGTATCACTGGCTTCGGGCGTCGTTCTAACTGCCTCTTCGCTGCGATCGCCGATGCGATATTCGACAGTTGTCAACATCGCGGGTTTTACGCCAGCCGCCTCTGCAAGTGCATAACAGAGATAGGTTGTGGTCGTCTTGCCATTGGTTCCGGTGACGCCAACAAGGTCGAGCATGTGCGACGGTTCCCCATGGATGATCGAGGCAGCTTTTGCGAGCGCTACGCGGGCATCTAGGACATTCAGCCATGCACCGGTAAAACTATCGGGCCGATCGAACTCCGAAATAACCCCGGCGGCTCCGCGACGCATTACGTCATCGACAAACCTGTGCCCGTCAACGGTCGCGCCCTTGATCGCAACGAAAAGCGTGCCCTCGCGCACCTGCCGCGAATCGTGTGTGACATCTGATACATTCGAATTAACCGAACCCGAAAGTTCGGCGCCGATCTCGGACGCGACAAGGATTGTGTTTATCTCAATTTTCGACAATGTTTTCTTGGGCTAATCGACTAACAGCGTACAGGAATTTAGTGGCTGAAACTGGATTATACGACAGCCTTCAAAAAACCTACGAACAACCTCGATAGAAAAATCGTATAGTAGGTCAATGCGGAGGTATTGGAAATGAATTTTATCAAGATCATCCTGGCGGTTCTCGGCCTTATCTTTGGAGTGATGTTGTTTTTCTGGCTGTTTGGGCTGGTCACGTCGTTGCTTTGGTACGGGCTTTGGTTAGCGGTGCTTGGCGGTGTCGGATACGGTGCTTACAGGCTTTTCAAGAGAGCTGAAAATAAATATGTCGGTGCCGGTACCGCAAAAACTGAGCTCGGCGACCGAGATTTCAATATGTCTTGGGACGAATACGAGAAGAAATATTTGCATAAGTAACTCTGGCACGCTTATTTGTAGGTATGAAAATTTTGAAGATTCTTCTTGGGATTCTGGAAGTAATCGCGGCAATCGGGATCGTTTACTATCTGCTTTCGGCAGCTTGGGTGTTTTTTCGGACGTGATTTGGTCGAAGAATTAATGCACACGCTAGACAATTGAAGACGCCTTCGATAAGTTTGATATTGCCAACGTCAATGGTTCAATCGCGCAGGCCGGATTTTCAAATCCACAATCCGCGATCTCAAGTCCAAGATATGCACGCCGAGGTGGCGAAATTGGTAGACGCACTAGTCTTAGGAACTAGCGTCGAAAGACATGCGAGTTCGAGTCTCGCCCTCGGCACCAAATTTAGTAGTCAGTGACCGGTTGCCGATTGTCCGATGTGACACTTGCAACCGGTCGTTGCCGTTAGAGAGACCAAAAACACAGGAAGGATAAGATGGCGAAAACTGATAATCGGCAACTGACAACCGGCAACTGACGCGCTATCCTTTTTAGGTAAATGAAAACGGAACTTAAAGACATTTCGCCGACTCAGAAAGAGTTGTTGATAGAGATACAGGGCACCGAATTGAAAGATGCCTACAACAAGATCAGCCAACGTTACGCCAAGGGTGCGAGCGTGCCGGGCTTTCGAAAGGGATTTGCTCCGCTTGATGTGATCCGCCTTCGATATAAGGAAGAGATCAAGAGCGAAGTTTTGCAGATGATCGTGCCGGAAAAGGTTTCGGCGGCCATTCAAAAGCATGAGATAACACCGCTCGTCGAACCGCATCTTCATATCGAAAATGTTGAAAAGGTCAAGGTGAATGGTTCGGAAGCGATCGAATTAAAAGCTCAAATTGAAGTAATGCCGGAAATTCCGGTACCTAATTTTAAAGGCATCGAACTCGTACGGCGGGTAAAACCGGTTGAAGAAGGCGAAGTGGAAGACCTGATCGCGAATCGACTCGGCCAAGAAGCTGCTTTAATTCCGGTTGAAGGTCGTGCCTCGGAACTAGGCGATACGGTGATCGCTGATCTTTCCGGCACGTTCGATGACGATCCGAACGCAGATCCGATCCTTGCCGAAGACCTTGAGGTCGTGCTTGGCGATGAAGTAATTGAGAAGTCGTTCACAGAAAATTTGATCGGTGTAAAAGAGGATGACGAAAAGAATTTTACGGTCAGTTACGCCGCCGATTTTTCTTCACCCGCACTTGCCGGGAAAACGCTTCATTATAAAGCAAAAATAAAGTCCGTCGGAAAGTCGGAGACGCCGGAATTGAACGACGAATGGGCGAAGAGTCTGGACGAAGGTTACGAATCACTAGCCGATCTTCGCAAAAAGCTTCGAGCCGATCTGGAAACTTACGCGAAGTCCGATGCCGACGCTCGCCTTCGAAATAATGCGATCGCAAAGATGATCGAGCAGAACTCGTTCGAAGTACCAAATGCATTGATCGAAAACCAGGCCCGTAACCTACTGAACAACTTTGCCCGTGACCTGCAAGGACGCGGCGTCGATCTAAATAACGTCGAGAACGAGTTTTTGCAAATGGCATTTAGCCAGATGAGAACTCAGGCAGAACGCGATGTACGCGGAGCGATGCTCTTGGATAAGATCGCTGAAGCTGAAAAGGTCGAAGTTCCGAAAAAAGAAGTTGATGCCGAGATCCAGAAGATCGCCGATTCATATCGAACTACGCCGGAAGAAATTATGGCTTCGCTGGAACGCGAAGGCGGACCGGGAACGATCGCTAACAATCTTAAAACGCGGCGATCGATCGAGGCGATAATCGAACACGCAAAGGTGACGGACGGTCCGTGGGTCGATGAAAGTTTGGCTGAGGCCGATGCGGCAGCAGACAGCAAAGTAGCGGATGAGGAGAAGGAATCTAAAAAGCCCGCAAAGAAAAAGGCTCCGTCTAAGAAAGCGACGAAATCGAAGGCGGCCGAATAAGTTTAGGATGTCGGGCATGTCGATCGGCTTGCATTTTGATGAATAAATAGTAAAATCTGCAATCGGTCAATTATTCAACGACTTAACGTCGCCCGGTTCACCTTTTACTCAAAGTTTTGGTTGCAATACGGACCAGAGAGGAAATATATGGCTTTAGTTCCAATGGTTGTCGAACAGACTTCACGCGGCGAGCGTGCTTTCGACATTTTTTCCAGACTTTTAAAAGACAGCATTATTTTCATCGGAACGCCGATCGATGACCAGATCGCGAACCTGCTTGTGGCCCAGCTTCTGTTTCTTGAAGCCGAAGACCCTGAGCGTGACATTAACCTCTACATCAACAGCCCCGGCGGTTCGATCACAGCCGGTATGGCCATCTATGACACGATGCAGTTCATCAAAAACGATGTAACGACGATCTGCGTCGGCCAATGTGCGTCGATGGGAGCTTTGCTTTTGACGGCGGGTACAAAAGGAAAACGGTTTGCGTTGCCGCACGCACGTGTATTGATCCATCAGCCTTCGGGTGGCGCCAGCGGTCAGGAGACCGACGTCCGTATCATGGCCCAAGAGATCCTTCGAATGCGTGAAATGACATCGCGTTTGATCGCTCATCACACCGGCCAGGATTTTGATCAGGTTGAAAAAGACGTTGAACGTGATCGTATCTTAACGCCGATCCAGGCAAAAGAATATGGTCTGATAGATGAAGTGATCGAGCACCGGGATAAATAAGTCTAGAGTCGTGAGTGACGAGTCGTGAGCAGGATCAGAATTTCTGCTCATGACTCATGACTTACAACTCGTGACTCAAGAATATGGCAAATTTCAGACGACCAGAAGAACTTCTCTGTTGTTCGTTTTGCGGAAAATCGCAGAACGATGTGAAGAAATTGATCGCCGGCCCCGGCGTTTACGTCTGTAATGAATGCATCGATATTTGTAACGAGATCATCAACGACGATGAAAGGACTGAAGGGTCAGCTTCGAGCCTGAACTTGCCAAAGCCGCAAGAGATAAAGGCACATTTGGACGAATATGTGATCGGTCAGGATGAGTCAAAGAAACGTCTTTCTGTCGCGGTATATCAACATTACAAACGAATAGAACTTGCAAAGCGCCGAACCGACGTCGAGATCCAAAAATCAAACGTGCTTCTCATCGGCCCGACCGGCACAGGTAAAACATTGCTTGCACAAACCCTTGCACGCGTGCTTAGTGTGCCGTTCTGCATCGTCGATGCGACGAGCTTGACCGAAGCCGGTTACGTAGGCGAAGACGTCGAGAATATTCTACTTAGATTGTTGCAATCTGCGGGCAACGACGTCGAGCTTGCACAGCAGGGAATTATCTACATTGACGAGATCGATAAGATCTGTCGAAAAGATGACAATCCGTCTATCACTCGTGACGTTTCCGGCGAGGGCGTTCAGCAGGCTTTACTTAAGATCCTGGAAGGCACTGTTGCAAATATTCCAACCGGCGGCGGCCGCAAACATCCGCAGCAAGAGTTTACGCAGCTTGATACGACGAACATTCTTTTCATCTGCGGCGGTGCATTTATCGGTCTTGAAAAGGTGATCGAAAAGCGTTTTCGTAATAAGTCGTTAGGATTTCAAGCTGACGTGAAAACAAGTAAACAGCGGCAGGATGAGTTGATCGGTAAGCTCGAACCTGAAGACTTGATCCACTACGGACTGATACCCGAATTTGTTGGCCGTTTGCCGGTTGTCAGTGCGTTGCAACCGCTTGACGAGGCCGCGTTGATGACGATCCTGACCGAGCCGAAGAACGCTTTGGTCAAGCAATATCAAAAGAAGTTTGAGTTTGACAATATAAGTCTAAAGTTCTCGGACGATGCTCTTCGTGCCATTGCCCAGCAAGCACACAAACGAAAGGTTGGAGCCCGCGGATTGATGATGATAATGGAAGAAGTTCTGCTCGATTCGATGTACACGCTACCATCGGAAAAGCGGGCGAAAGAACTGGTAATTACGCGCGAAATGATCGACCGACGTGCTCCGGTCTTTGACGTCGTCCGACCACTCGAAGAAGCTGCATAAGGGCGGATCTAACCGCCCCAATGGATCAGGCTCCCATCGGTTTCCTTCCAGATCTTTCCCCGCTCATTCAGCCACGACATTGTTCCATTCGACTCCGAAAGGTCGTGGTTCATCCACGGATCGA
>JBGTKQ010000048.1:0-11865 GCA_041744555.1 Pyrinomonadaceae bacterium | reverse complement strand
TTTGGCAATTTCGGCTTTTTATTTTCTAGCTCTGAGTGCAATAAGAAGTTTAGTGACACTTATAGTTGCAAGAGTGTTTCTTTCGAAAAGACTTAAATGAATTCAATTCTAATAGTTGATGACGAGCCCGGCATTCGCGAGACGCTTCGCGGGGTGTTAGAGGACGAAGGATTTGCGGTAGAGACGGCCGCAACGGGCGAGGAGTGTTTAAAGCTTGCGGCCGGTGGGAGCTATGCCTGTATTCTTCTCGATATCTGGTTGGGTAAAGGGATTGATGGGTTAGACACGCTGAAAAAGCTGCGTGAGGATGGAAACGATTCGGCGGTCGTGATGATCTCGGGGCACGGGAATATCGAAACGGCAGTGAAATCCACTAAGCTCGGGGCGTTCGATTTTATTGAAAAGCCGTTGAGTCTGGAGCGTACCCTTGTGACGGTAAAGAACGCTGTCCGCCAAAGAGAGCTTGAGCGGGCGAATGAGCAGCTTCAAAAAGACGTTGCGGACGAATATGTTATGGTCGGCGAATCGATCGCGATGCGTGCTCTGCGAAAGCAGATATCGATCGTCGCACCGTCAGATGGTCGAGTTCTTATTTCCGGCGAGAGCGGTACGGGAAAAGAGTTGGTCGCCCGCGCGTTACATTCGCAATCAAAACGAAGAGGCTCGCCGTTCGTCGAGATAAACTCGGCCGCGATTCCGGAAGAGTTAGTCGAATCTGAATTGTTCGGTCACGCCAAAGGCGCATTTTCCGGAGCCAATTCGGCAAAGAAAGGGAAGTTTGAGATCGCTGATGGAGCGACGCTTTTTCTTGATGAGATCGGCGATATGTCACCGCGAGTTCAGGCAAAAATGCTGCGTGTTTTGGAAGAACAGCGGTTTGAGCCAGTCGGGAGCAACACGCCGGTGAAAGTCGATGTCCGCGTTATCTCGGCGACGAACAAGCGGCTTGAAGACCTGATCGACAACGGCAATTTCCGACACGATCTTTTTTATCGTTTGAACGTGATCCCGTTTCAAGTTCCGCCGCTGCGGGAACGTCTGGAAGACGTTCCCGCACTGATCGACCACTTCAACCGAAAATTCTCATCAGATAACGGCAAGAAAGCGAAAGCGTTTACCGAAGCCGCTATTGAAAAGCTCGCGAGTCATTCATGGCCGGGAAATGTGCGTGAACTTCGTAACACGATCGAACGCGTGATCATCATGACCGCGAAGCAAAAGATCGATGTCGCGGAATTGCCGGAACTCGGTTTTGCCGATGGCAAAACTGCATCGAGTTTTCGTTTTCCGTCATTCAAAGAAGCAACCGATGCGTATCAACGCGAATTCATTCTTCATAAGTTGGCCGAATTCGACGGTAACGTAAGCAAAGCCGCTGAAGACATGGGCGTTGACCGCAGCCATCTTTACCGCCGGATGCGAAATTTGGGAATATCAAGTCAGTAGCCCGCACGTAAGTAAGGGCTCCAACATTTCTGTTGAAGCCCTACGTTTTCCATCGTTGTAGCTTGCCCTTACTGACGTGCGGGCTTCTGCACCGGAACAGGAAATCCGCGTTTCTTCATCAATGCCTCGACCTTCGGATCACGGCCTCGGAATTTGCGATAAGATTCGGCCGGATCCATCGTGTTGCCGACCGAGAAGATGTAATCTACAAGCTTTTTACCGACCGCTTTATCGTATGGGCCTTTTCCTTCGGTGAACGCACCAAACGAATCAGCGGTGATCACGTCCGACCAAAGGTAGCTGTAGTATCCGGCCGAATAACCGTCGCTCGAGAACGCGTGGCCGAACTGCGGCGTACGATGACGCATCACCAACTCTTTCGGCATCCCGAGCGAAGCGAGTGTTTCACGTTCGAATTTATCCGGATCGATCTTTGCGTCGCCGGCAAGGTGCAGCTTCATATCGATCAACGCACTGGAAAGATATTCGGTCGTCGCAAAACCCTGATTGAAAGTTTTTGCACTTTCGATCTTATCAACCAGCGCCTGCGGAATCGGCTTGCCGGTCTTGTAATGCAAAGCGTATTTCTGCAAAACTTCCGGTGTTGACAACCAATGCTCGAGTAGCTGTGAAGGGAATTCAACGTAGTCACGAGCAACGTTGGTTCCGGAAAGCGTCGGATAAGTCACATTTGACGAAAGCCCGTGAAGAGCGTGTCCGAATTCGTGGAACATCGTTGTCGCGTCATCCCACGAGATTAACACAGGTTCGCCGGGTTTGCCCTTAACGAAATTCGAATTGTTGGATACGATCGTCGTGATGTCGCTGTCCATTCGTTCCTGCGAACGATATGCGTTCATCCACGCACCCGAACGTTTCCCGTCGCGTGCATACGGATCGAAATACCAAAGGCCGACATGTTTGCCGGTCGTTTTATTCTTGACTTCCCACACCTTCACATCCGGATGAAAAACGGGGACATTCGTAACCGGAAAGAATGTGAAATTGAATAGTTCACCGGCAACGAAGAACATCGCATCGCGGATCTTGTCGAGCTGAAGATACGGCTTCACTTCATTCTGATCAAGATCAAATTTTTCTTTCCGCACCTTCTCCATGTAGAAACGATAATCCCAGGGCTCGATCGTTATCTTTGCACCTTCCTTGTCGGCTAACTTCTGCATGTCAGCAACTTCTTCGTTAACGCGGGCAACGGCAGCGGGCCAAACGGTTTCCATCAGCTCAAGGGTTCGTTCCGGCGTTTTCGCCATTGCATTTTCTAAACGCCAATGTGCATGTGTCTTGTAGCCAAGCAGCTTTGCTCGTTCGGCACGTAGCTGCAGGATCTCGCTGATTATCGCGTTGTTATTGAATTCGTTCTCGTTATCGCCGCGGTTGATGAACATCTTCCAGACCTTTTCACGAAGGTCGCGACGAGTTGAGTCGGTGAGGAACGGATCGACAGACGAGCGTGTGTTAATGATGATTCCGGCAGCGTCTTCAACCTTTTTCGAGGCAGCTGCTGCGGCAGCGGCATCTCGCAGACCTTGTGAAAGCCCGGCCATATCAGCATCGTCCTTTAGAATTACCCACTGGCCATTTTCTTCAGCAAGCTGGTTCTGGCCAAACTTGGTGAATTTACCCGCGAGTTCCTGATTGATCTCTGCGAGTCGTTTCTTCTTTGCAGCATCAAGCTTCGCACCGGCACGGACGAAATTCGTATAATAGACCCAAACGAGGCGTTGCTGCTCGGGCGAAAGTTTTGCCTTGTCCGGCGAATTGTAAACTGCTTCGATCCGCTTAAATAGAGCTTCGTTCTGCGTTATCTTGTCGCCGAACGCCGCAAGCTTTGGCGCCATTTCCGTTTGCACCAACTGGAATTCAGGCGTGCTCATGTTGCCGCCCCAAATTCCGTAAACGGTGCTGACTCGGTCGAGCGTGCTTCCGGTGCGTTCCATCGCGGCGATTGTATTTTCGAAATTGGCCGGAGCCGCGTTCGTAGCAATCTTGTCGATCTCAGAAAGATTCTCGGTCATAGCGGCTTCGAGCGCAGGTTTAAAATCGGAGACCTTAACCTTATCGAATGGCGGAATCCCGCTGTACGGCCCGGTCCATTTTTCTAATAACGGATTTGTTGCCGCGGACGGTTCATCTCCGAACGCCGAAACTTGATCTTTGTTCATAATTGAATTTGCGAGCATCGCCAAACCGGCAAATGCGGTGGCGATGACGAGACGAGATCGGTAGAAGTTCTTCATACGCTTATTTGATTCACTCCGGATGAAAATTGATGGAAAGAAAATTTTGGATACTGACTTTATTCTACACCCTGATCCCGCAAATTGGACTTTTGGAGGCGAACATTGTTAGTCGCTCCGTACTACCCAACTGCGAAGATAGCTCCATTGCACCGAATACTCCGACACTGACTGCATTGCTGTTGCCTAATCCTACTCCACCGCGTTTCGCGGGGCTGGCTTGAAAAACATGTAGGGCTGGCCTCGAATATCGCGGGGCTGGGGGCGAAAAATCGCGGGGCTGGGAAACTTGTTTCTGCCATTTGCAACTTTTACAAGTTCGATCGTATTGCGGGCACGCCCTGGCGTTCGAAATTCTTTCAAAAGTTTTTGATTTCCGTGGCAATATGGTCGATACTTTAGCTTGTAAATCTCTTCCCGTACGGATTTAACTCTCAACAAACAAAATTCTTGGAGACAAAATGAAACAAAGCACACTCTTTGCGGCAATTTTAATTACGCTTGTAAGCGGCATCAGCTTTGCCCAAGACAAAAAAACAGAAGATCTTCAATATAAGCTGCTCGCGACGATGCGAACATCGACAATGCAGAAGGAAATGGACGAGACGGCCGCTCAAGGCTACAGGATCTTGGTCGGATCGCCGACTAGCGGATCTGAAATGGCCGTTTTTCTTTCGAAAGACGGAACCGTTGCCGCTCCCTACAAATACAAATTGCTTGCGACGACCCGGACGGGCACGATGCAAAAGGAACTGAACGAGGCTGCCGACAATGGCTTTCGACTTATCCCGAGCACGATGATCGCAAAGAAAGGGATGTTGGCGGGAGTTGAGATAGTTATGATCATGGAACAGCCGCCGAAGGTAGAGACGAATTACGAATACAAACTATTAGCGACCACGCTTACGTCCACGCTTCAAAAAGAAGTTACTGAGGCACTCGCGGCAGGCTTTGTGATCGTTGGCATGGTCAGCCGCGGCGAACACATGGTCGTAATGGAACGCGAAAGCTCAGCCATGCGTCCATGATCCGATCTCTTGGATCGATCAAGTTCAAACGGAAAGGCCACCGAATTCGATGGCCTTTTTCCGTTGAAGTTGATGGTACACCCGGCATGATTCGAACATGCGACCCCTTGATTCGTAGTCAAGTACTCTATCCAGCTGAGCTACGGGTGCGCGTAAAGCGAACACCTAGAATACAAACGCGGTCGCGACGCTGTCAAGCAACCTTTGAAACTTGCTGATGCGAAAAGGTTAGCGGGCGAAATAACCCTGGCGTGAACGAGCGATAAGATCCGGTTCCGATACCTCAACTTTTATCGTTCGCCACTTGCCATCCTTCTTGAGGTTCACCGGTTCATATTCGATCGTGTACAGCGTGCGAAGGTCGGCAGCGACTTGTGCGTAAAGCAGTCCCATTTCTTCGAGACGCCGGATCGCGTTCAAAGTGCCGCCGGTACGGTCAGCGATCAATTGAAGACGGTTACGAGCTGCCGAATATAGGGCTACTTGTCTTGGCGTCGGGTCGGCGAGTCTTGCCGGGTCACCGGTCGGAAGAGCCAATGGATAGATCGTAACGCCTTGTTCGTCGGCACGATTAAGCATTCTCCTAAGTGAATCGTTTGACTCCGGTTGAAGAGCCGTCAAAAGCTGATCGTCCGGCGTTTTTTCCAAAAGTCCGCGATCGATCTTTTGCGAAGCCGTATCGACACCGTCAGTCAACACGACGATCGCCTTTCGTCGTGAGCTTTCGCGAGATAGCCGGTCGAGCGAAAATTCGATCGCCTTGTAAAGATCCGTGTCTCCTTGACCGTTCGCGAGGCCGATCGATTGGGCCGCAGTCATCTTATTGTTCGTGAAATCATTCAATAGTCGTATCTTTGTATAAAATTCGACAACGGCGACACGGTCATCAGGAGCAAGCGCGTCAAGAAAACGAGCGGCAGAAAGGCGAATGTTCTGGCGAAAGCTTTTTGTCGAACCGCTCATATCAAGCAGCATCACGACACTGAACGGAGCCGTCGAGGTCTCAAAACGTGAGATCACCTGCCGTTCACCATCTTCTGAGATCGTAAAATTACTTTGGTTAAGATTAATTATCGGTCGTCCGCGTGTATCCACGACACCAACATTTACACGCACTAAAGACGAATCGACCTTGATCGGATCATCGTCCTGCCCATGCACGGTGAATGCACATACGACCAAGCAGCAAATTAAAGTAAGTGTTCGACGCAACGCCATAAAGGAATGTTATCAATCAGACGCCTATTGTTGAAATTCGGTTGTCTTGCTTCGCTTAGCGATGAACGAAAGCTGGGCTATAATGTGAAGGTCTCAAGTGGTCGAATAGTATGTGGTATCAACCAAAGTTTTGCAGCGAATGTGGCGAAAAGATCGCACGCGCCGAATGGAAATTTTGGCACAGCCGGCAATTCTGTGACTTATGCTCGACCAAACATCAGGTTTTTGACGCGACCGGGCGGTTTTCGCTGTTGTTGGTGCCTATCATACTAATTGGTTTTGCAGCGTCGGCTTTCATGCCCGGAAAGATGAGTAATCAACTGAAGAGTACTGCTCCGCCCGCCAAAAGTTTCGTTTCTGATAAAAAGCTGAAGGACGTTGAGCCAAAGGCAGTTTTTTCTCAGCAACCGAGTGTGCTTCAGGAGCAACAAAAACAAGGCATTTTAGCCGCAAGTCGCGAACAAGAGATTTCTGGCGGCAACCGACAAACCGAAGAGATTTATTTTTGCGGTGCACCCACAAAGAAGGGCACCCCGTGCACTAGAAGAGTTAAGGTCAAGGGTTTATGCTGGCAGCACAAACAGACAGTTCCTTAGAGGAATTCCGCTGAAAGGACCGATGTATTTTGCGAAAATATTTGGACGCTTAGTGTACCTATTGAAGTTTGTCGCGAATTATTAGACAATACCGCCTTGTCTGCGCGGTCTTCGCACCATCGTCCGTTTCTAATAGAATAATAAATGAAACCCCTCGCTCAGAACACATTGATCCAGAATCGTTATCTGATTGTCCAGCTCATCGGCAAAGGTGGGATGGGCGAAGTTTATCTTGCGGTCGACCAGCGGCTTGGTAGTGCGATCGCGTTGAAGCGCACATTTTTCGCAGGTGACGAAGCACTCGGAAGCGCCTTTGAACGGGAAGCCCGCGTTTTGGCTAGGATGCGGCATCCGGTTTTGCCGAAGGTCAGCGATCATTTTGGGGAAGGCGACGAGCAGTTTCTGGTAATGGAGCATATTTCCGGGGACGATCTGTCGAAAAGGATCGAAGCCGCCCAGAAGCCTTTTCCTGTCAGTTGGGTAATGTTTTGGGCTGATCAGCTTTTGGACGCTCTCTCATATCTACACTCGCACGAACCGCCGATCATTCATCGCGACATCAAGCCGCAAAATCTGAAACTCACAGATGAGAATCATATAGTACTTCTCGACTTCGGTTTGGCTAAGAGTTCCACCGGACAGACGAATCTTGGCCCAAATTCGACCGGAAGTACGGGCAGCGTAGTAGGTTACACACCACATTACGCGCCGATGGAACAGATTCGCGGGATCGGAACGAGTGCAAGGAGCGACCTTTATTCGCTTTCTGCCACACTTTATCAGTTGTTAACGAATTCGATACCGATCGATGCTCTTTCCCGAGCGGACACGATGCTTAATGGCCTGTCCGATCCCGTTCAACCGATCAACGAGTTGAATTCCGAAGTTCCGCAAGACATCTCCGATGTGATCTTGCGCGGAATGGAAGTAAGCCAGGAGAAGCGGTTTGAGACTGCTCGAGAGATGCAGAAAGCGTTGCGACGGGCGTACAGCGACATGCAGAATGCGATGTCAGCCAAAACCGTCGTTATCTCCGGCGGTATTCAGCCAACCGATCTGAGTGATTCTTCTGCGACCACAGGGAATTCCGAACCATTTGGAACCGCACCGGCTGAACCGGCGGATGCTCTCGAACCGGACTTTGGAGCCACTTTAGTTCTTGATCAATACCCGCAGCCTGCGGCTATCGACGACGTGCCCCAACAGGCAGGAATTAAAACCGAAGTGTTTATTCCAGGCGCGGTGGCGTATTCTCCTGATGTTGCAGAGGACGTCGTTTCTGAACCTGAGTTGGTCGATGCTGAACCGGAGGTGCCGGAATTTGGAACGACGAATGCCTATTCACCGCAACCAACAGATAGCGGTGATCCTTACGGCGAGCCTTCAAGTTTTGAACCTAATGCGACGGTTCCGATAATCGCCTTCGACCCGGCTTCATCGAGTTCGGGTGCAGAATATGGAGATTATTCACCGCAAGATCAGCCCAGTGGCTTCTATACAGTTGCTGCGAGTGGTGACGAAGTTGATGCAGCATACACTTCTGAAACGAAAGACCCGACTTCGGCCTCTGGTGCTCCGATAGTTTCAAGTTTGGCTGCACCGGCCGCTAAGAAGAAAGGTGGCTCAGGGAAGGTGTTTGGCATATTGGCAGCACTAGTACTGCTTGTTTTGCTCGGAACAGGCACAGCGGCTGGCGTATGGTACTACATGAACTACGTCGCAGTGACTACTGAACCGACCCCGACTCCGACGCCTGAGGAAACACCGTCTCCGTCACCGTCGCCAACAGAAGAGCCGTCGCCATCACCATCGGTCACCCCAAGCCCGTCGCCGACGGCTGAATCGACGGTCACGCCGGAATCACCCGACGTTCCGTCTGGGCCGGGAACTCGACCAGGAACAACCGGCCCGCGACCGTCGCCGACTCGACCGGTGCCGGGACCGACTCGGCCGCCGACTACACCTCTTCCGAGGCCAACACCTAAAAGGACACCGCTTCAATGATCAGGAGTGAATGCGATATGAATTACGTGCGATCGAAAATTGTTTTGAGTTTGGCTGTACTAGCCAGTGTGATCGTTTTGTTTCCTGATCTTGCTCAGGCCCAGAATCGCCGCAATGAACGAAGAGCCCAACAGCTTTCTTCCGAAGGCGACAAGCTGTTCAGACAGAAGAATTATCGCAACGCGATCGATCAGTACGCCCAAGCGATCGTACTTGCACCAAAATCGCCTAATCCTCGCTTTTGGAAGGGTCTTGCCCATTTTTATCTTGATGAACACGAAATGGCCCTGCCTGATCTGAATGCGGCGATGGAGAGAGGCTATAACAAGCCGCTCGACGTTTACCTTGTGCGATGGCGGATCTATTTTGGAAAGAAAGATTTTGATAGTGCGTTAAGTGATGTTCGCAGCGGTTTACAGCTTGATGCCAATAATCAAGACTTTCTCCTTGCCTTGGGTGATATTTCGTTCGGGAAGGAAGCGTTCAAAGATGCGGTCGATGCCTATGCCGGATACGTTCAGCGTAATCCGGGCAATGCCGACGTGCATTTTCGACTTGCTCAATCACATGCACAACTCGGCAATGTAGATCTACAGATCGCCTCGGCCGAGGAAGCTATTCGCAGAGGAACGCGGTCTTTGGCTGACGCTCATATTTTGGTCGGTGACGGCTACACATTGAAAATGATGTATACGGAAGCAGTCCCGGCATACGAGCGTGCAGTAACGGCCCGACCAGATGTTTATCTGACCTATCAAAAACTCGCCGAGGGTTATCGGGCTTTGGCACAATTTGAAAAGGCGATTGAAACGGCGCGGCGTGCATTGCGGTTATTCCCGACGAATGGATTGATATACACGGATATTAGCTGGTATTACAGCCTTGCCGACCGCCACCAAGACGCAGTTGACGCTGCTCAAGCAGGCATTCGTTACAACCCGGAAATGTACATGCCTTACACAAATCTCTGCCGGGCGTACAATGATCTCAAGCGACACGATCTTGCAATTGCGGCGTGTAATAGCGCATTGAAGCTCCGGCCGGACGACGGCGAATCTTTCTTTTATTTGTCGCGTGCGAATCGTGCGCTTAACAAAAATGCAGAAGCGATCCGCTTTACAAAACGTGCGGTTGCGGGATTGGAAGAGGCAGTAAGGCTCAATCCGACATACTCGGATATGCACTATCTTTTGGGCGGGGCGTATTATGACGACGGCCAAACGGAAAAGTCGCTTGCCTCGTACAAGCGTTCCCTCGAGCTTAGCCCGAATTTTGTTAAAGCCCTTTTCAACGTCGGGATCGCGTACCTAAGTGAAGGAAAGAAGGATATTGCATTGGAATATCACCGCCGCCTAGCTGCGATCAGCCCCAAATACGCTGGAATGCTGAAGGCTGAGATCGATTCAGCAAGATAGAACGCGCAGATCTTTGAGGAATTCCGGGAGCTATTAAAAAAACTCCCGGAATTTGTGTCTATAGGGAAAACCGTCTGAATGAATCGAACTGGCCGCCGATCAGAAAAGCCGCTAGATTTGGGTTGTCGTGCGAGCGGTCGTAGCCGACGAGCTCTACGTAAGCATTTCCGTTAACCGCTTCAGTTCCTGCCTTGCCGGCGACTGCACAACTGCCTTCCCAATAGACGATCATCGTAGTACCGCGCGTGTCTAATTCTTGATCTTGAAAATTCGGTTCAACCGAAACAGAGATTCCAAAGCGTGGCACCTCAATCTTCCATTTCGCAGGATAACTGGCGCCTGAATTTGCGCTCGTCCAATGTGCGAGTTCAGATATTTCAAATTCGTCATACTTCAATGAATGAAACGTGCCGTTGGCCTCGACGAATGTTCCGGTCGAATATGGTGATCGATTTCCCTGTCCGTCGCGAAGTTGATAGCACATCAACTCAGTTCCATTGTCGAGTTGGATAGAGAACCAATCCCAGCCTTTCTGGTTCTCCGTTGGTTCCCAGGTTCCAAACTCTCGGTCCATCCAGGCTGAACCGGTGAAATGCTCGATGTTTCCGCCGACGATCAGGTCACCTTCAAGCGCCATTCTGGTGTAGGAAAAATAACGCGAAGCCTCGTCCTTGTCCTTGAATGAAACACCGTTTTCACCGTTCAAGACGACCGGCTTTTCGGGCCGAACGGTAGCTTCAAAAACGGTGGAATCATCGAGCGTTGCTCGAAGAACGTGCAGGCCGTTCGACTCCGCCGCTGACCAATCTCCAAGCCGCAAGTGATAATGCTGTTCGTTGGCCGATGCGGGGAGATCAAGGGGCCCATTCGCACTCTTACGATGTGCATAACTGAACACCTGGTCATCAACATCGGAGATCGCAAAGTGTGCAAAATAATAGGGATTACCGATAAGACGGAGCGGAACGATCGAGAACTTATCGAGATCGGTCCGACGCTTAAAGAAGACCAATTCAAAACCAAATCGTCGGCCTGATGTCGTTTCAGCTTGGCCAGTGTAGTACCACCATTCGGTCTGTGCATCAGAGTGTGCGGCCAGATCGCGTGGTAATACGACCGGATCATGTTCAGTGCCGTCACGTAATGTGGAGGCCGAACCGGCTACGGCCTGAGTTACAAACTCTAATAACTCGGCTGATGAACGCTCAACCGATTTGAACAAAGAAGTTCCTGATTCCCATAGATCCATATGCGAATTATCCTCTACTTTCTATTTCGGCGAAAACACAAGAATCGATTCGCAAATGGTCAACAAATTGTCGGGGTACGGATTGATCAAGAACCTGGGGCTTCGACGGGAACATTAACTGTCTGGAATTTAATTACGACGCGTACTGAATTAGAACGGCCGTCCATCGACGCTGGTACGAACGGAGATGATCCGGGATTTGTTTGGAATGCTTTGCGAAGTTCAAGTATCGCCTCTTCGCTTTGTTGCGGTTCGACGATCTGGGCGATCCTGGCCAATCCGTCACCAAACACATCTGCAACGATGACAACCTCTTCGTCTTTCATTTCACCGCGAACGAAAGAGCGGGAAAGTGCAATAAGTGCTCCTTGCGGGTTCACGCTTGGCGATTCGCCAGAGACTGAAAGCCGGGTATTTGCAAAATCAAGCGGTGAAATATCGGAACCGTTTAATAAACTCGTATTCGCGCTCGCAATGTAGGTTGCGGATGTATGGGTTTCCGGCTCGATCGCAAGTTGTGGACGGTTTGTCGGCGACAAAACTAGCCAAAGCAAGCTAACGCCAAATACCACCGAAGCAAAAGAGCCAACCGCCGACGGCATCAACCACGCCTGGTACCAGGACCGGCGATCTTCGAGCAATTGGAACGAT
>JBGTKQ010000047.1:0-52161 GCA_041744555.1 Pyrinomonadaceae bacterium | reverse complement strand
ACGAAAGAAAGAATGAACGCTGTGAGGAAAAACTTTTTCATTAATACAAACCCTTTTGCCCAAAAACCTTGAACTGTTCGCAAACTCTATTCTTAACATATTCCGCGCCCGTTTCGTATCTTTCTCCCGAACGATGAAACCCAAACTTCAGATGCAGTAACTTCCGAAGCCGCAGGCTATCAGGAATGAGAATTGATTATTATTGAGAGTTGAATTCGCTTCACCGCATTGCGTTTATTCTATCCAAAAGCGTAGGTGCGTTCACGTAATTGAGTCGTACAAGGTCGCGGTACGAACGCATCGCCGCTTCCCGATTCTTTTGATTGACGTAGATCAGGCCTAAATAATAATGGGATGCGGCTTCATCCGGATTCAACTGAACTGCTCGATTAAGCGAGGTCATCGCCTCGGCCGATCGATTAAGCTGCCAATAGGAAAACCCGATCTCACGATGAAAATGAGAAGGTTTGTCGTTGATCGCGAGAAGCTTTTGCAGACTTGTGATCGCCTCCTGATATCGCTTCTGGTTGTTGTAGCACCAGCCGGCACGATACAAGGCGGTCTGATTCTTCGGGCTGTAGCTCAATCCCTTCGTATAGCTTGCCAGGGCCAGCGGATAGTTCTTCACATTGTCGAAATAGATATCACCGATTCCAAAATGCGAGGTCGCATCATCAGGCTTATGACGCAATGCTGTCTGGTAGGCCGCTATCGCTGCGTCAGTTCGCCCGAGCTTTGTATTCGCGTATCCGATCTCGGAGTGTGCCTGATAATAATCGGGCTTAGCTTTCACGGCCTGGCTGGCCCAGCGTAAGGCCTCGGCGAAGTTAGAATTCTCGTTGTACATCCAGGCGACGTTATAGGCTGCGATCTGGTTGTTCGGTGAAAATTCGAGTCCTTTCAAATACGGCCCGAGAGCTTCCTTATAATTCTTCGTGCCGTAGAAAAATGCATCACCGAGCCCCATATAAGCTCCGGAATTAGTCGGATCGATCCTGATCGAATTTCGGAACGAACTTATCGCTTCATTGTTCAGCCCGAGTTTGCGCTGAGCAAAACCAAGCTCTTCATATGATTCGGAGTAGTCCGAGCGGTTTGCAACTGACTGGCTGAGGGCGGTCACCGCTTCGCGATATTGCCCGAGATCGTTATGCAAAGCACCGAGTTCATAGGTCGCGATATAGGATTTCGGATTGAGTGAGATCGACTTCTTAAGTGCGGCCATCGCCTCGGTATTTTGTTTCAATCGGCGATGTGCATACCCTTTTTCCAGGAAGATCACAGCTTCGTTCGGGCCAACCGCCGCCGCACGATTCAGAGCTGTTATCGCCTCTGAATACTGTTCGAACTCATTGTGGATCCAACCTATCCGATACAGTGATTTCAGCAGCGGCTTGATCTTGACCGCTGATTGGTAGGCGGCGAGCGCGCTATCGTGATCACCTGAATCGAATAATTTGTCCGCTTCGGCCTGTAGAATTTCGGCCGTTTTGGCCGCAGTTACCGTTCGTTTTGGCGTCGTCCGCTTTACGGCTGGTTTTATTACGCGTCGAACGCGGCTTTCCGTTCGCACCGGTTCAGGCTCAGCACGTCCGCCGCCGGATTGTTGGGCGACAACGTCGATGCAAGAAGTGAGGGTGAAAAATGAAGCAAGGGATAGAAGATGGATTGCTTTCAAACTGAACATCTTTGAACCTCCGATCAAAGAACAAATTAACGCCGAGATCATACAATCAACGCGTTGGCCGAGGATAAACGACCGGGCTTTTGTTTCCCGCTATATCTACCGCTCGAACGCCAAAGAACGAGTTATCTTTCGTCATGTTTTTCATCACATGCGACGTGACGTTTCCGACCGCAAGTGAATTTGTCCAAATGGGCGAAGTCGTCTCGCGCCAAACGATCTCGTAACCGGCGATGTCGGCTTCGGTCGATGCATCCCATTTTAGTTCTGTATCGTTGCCCAGACGTGCGGTGACGATCCCGACGTTTCTCGGTTTGCCGGGAGCAAGTGCAAGACGGGCAAGACTTGCGGCGTTTACTTTTACCACATTCGCAACATAACCAAAGTCAACAAACTCGGGCGTGTCGCCGTAGAATTGGCCATTTTCCGTGCGAACGTTCTGATGCTGATGGTTATAATCTTCGTTCGGTTCGGTGAATCTTACTGCCGGAAAACCGTTTTCGAGAAACGGAATGTGATCGCCTCCGCGGCCGTAACGATCTCGCCGATAGATCATCATCACACCAAACTTCGGCGAATAGATGTCTGCCGTTTCCTTGATGTAGCGCGCAAGCTGACGTGCAGGAGAATCATTTTCGCCACCTACACTCCGTCGAGTGTTCGCTTGTTGTTCCGTTTCGTTTGAGGGAACGCCTTCGGCGAAAACACGAACCTTGTTCCGATCAGGCGAACTCTTGTTCGTCGTGACGCCACCGACGATGTCGTTGGTGAACATCGCTTCGATATTCATCTTTTTCTCCAACGCTTGCACGGCAAAATAACGTGCACCAAGCAACCCCTGTTCTTCGCCCGGTACGGCCATAAAAATGATCGTCGCATCATACTTTTGCTTCGACATTATACGAGCCATTTCGACGACTGCGGCGGTCCCCGAAGCATCGTCGTTCGCCCCCGGAGCATCGCATTTTGCATCGGTCGGCGATGTGCACATCGAATCGTAGTGGCCCGAAACGACATAAATGCGGTCCGGATCCGTCGTGCCTTTAAGCGTCGCGACAACATTCGTCAGCACCGTCGGTTCGGGAACGCGAGCGGCTTTAGGCTGCGTAAAGCTCTGCTTTTCAATAGTTAGACAATTGCCGCAAGCCGTACTTATCTTCTCAAATTCGCTGAACAACCAATCACGTGCAGCACCGATACCGCGGGTCGGGTTGTCTTGTTCCGACAATGTGTTCCGCGTGCCGAACGAAACAAGCTTTCTGATATCAGCCTCGATCCGAGTCGCCGAAACGTCTTTCAGCATCTTAGCGATCAAGGGATCTGGTTTCGGTTTTTGTGAAAGATCTGTACCGGCGAAAAGGGCAATGAGTGGCAAAACGAAAAGCAGTTTTCGAGCAAGCATATTATGTTGGTATTCCTTTTGAAGTGCTGACAGCTTAGCACAACCTATCGTGATAAAACATCGAACGCACGCAGTCGATTGCCTTCGGCCGAGTACAGTAGATTCACCGTTTCGTCCGTAGTAAATTGAGCATCAGGATCGGAGGCAAGGATGTATCTTGCGTCGCGGCCGGTGTGAATATTCACGCCGACGAGGCCTTTGCGGTCGAACGGTTTCGGCAGATCGGTGTAAAAGTACATATGGCTGCCGCGTAGCTCAGCGACGCGTTTTCGTCGAAGCAAGTAGTTCGAAAGCCTGTCAGCGTAACGTGCCGGATCGAGCCGATCGAGCACGCTTTCCTGAACATCGGCACTCGATGGAGTAAGCCGTGATACCGCACCGCGTGTTATTTGTGCACGAATAGTCGACGGAGTTATTACCTGAATTCCGCTTAGGCGACTGATCGCGCCGGGCGCTCGGGCAAAGGATCCGAACGAATAGATCCGCTGAGTCGCATAATTCCGTGCCGCGTTGCTCGCAAGCGTGGTCAGGTCAAACGAACCGAACCGAGAACGTAACCCCGACCAGCGGAATGAATTAACGGTACTCGCTAAACTCAAACCGCCGCGTGCAAGCCCGATCGCGGATGTTGCCAATCCACCGTATCGAAAATATAGAGCCGTTGCTCGGAGAGCAATTCCGGCGATAACGCGGAATGCTCCACGGCCCGGAGCCTTATGGCGAACACGCCATATCTCGCGAGCCGCGGCAGAACCGCCCGCGTCAGCGGGTGGCACATATCCAGATACGAGATCAACATGCGAAAGTTTGAACACTCCGCCACCTGCTGACGCAGATGGTTCTGTCTTGAAAGCGGTGATCTCGTCGTTACCTCCAACCACCGCCTGACCGCGCTCATTCAGTATCACGAACTGCGCGTTGTCGATCTTGTGTTCAAACTTATCGCGTCGTTTTCCGTCAGAAGCATTGATCGTGTAGAGATCATCCTTGTCGGCTATCAGAATGGTGTTTGCATCCGCGAAGACGAAATTGGTCAGCCCTTTATCAGCGCCTTTATAGCGCCATTTTGTTTTACCGTTCGTCGTGTCGATGGCCGAGATGCCGTATGGACCTTTGGAAACAACTTCACCGTCTTTTAGTCGAATAAACTGGCCGCCTGTTCGGACGAACAGGATTTGGCCAACTATCGCCATTTCCGCACAGATCCCCAGGTCGTCCGCTTTCCAAGCGACACTTCCGGTTTTGCGATCTACAGCACGAATACGGCCGCGGCCGGAAATGTAAACGTGCAGGTCGTCGAAGACCGGATCGGCTTCGGTGAGTGCAAGGCCGTCTTCATTGATCTTAAATTTCTCCCGTTCCTTTTCCTTGCCCGTCCGCGCGTCGTAGCTGGTTGAGCCGTCATAGAACAAAAACAGGCGACCGTCGATCATCATCGGTGCTCTATAGTTATCGAGCGTGTATGCGATCTCGCCGAGCCCTTCGCCGAAACGCGACGGCATCATTTCGATGTCGCCGTCTAATTCTTTCTTCCAAAGCTCTTCGCCGGTCGAAAGTTTTAGAACGTGAACTATCGGCTTGCGTTTGAAGTCGCTGCCCGAATTCGCTTTAGGATCTTTTACCAACACAACAGCGATCAGGTCGATTTCCGGATCGACCGCAAGCTGCATAACGTCGCCTTTGGCCTTTTCGCTTTGCCATATGGACGCACCGGAAATGAGATCGACGGCCTCAAGCCGCGATTTGCTACCGAGATCGCGAGTGAAAAGAATAAGATCGGTATCGGGAACGGGCGTGATCGCGGTTTCATTTATTTTTCCGGTCGATCGCCGCCAAATGCGTTCGCCCGTTTGGCCGTCTATTGCATACAGGCTACGTTCGGTTCCGGCCAGAAGAATGCCAAAATCCGTCGTTTGATAAAAGTTAATATTAGAATCCAGACCAGAATCCCAAGACGTCTGGGGGAATACCGAAAGTGAAGCAACCAACAAGAAAAAAGTGAAAAAAGTGCAAAACAAATGCCGCATACCAATAAGAATAACCCAGTTGCGCGTACGAAGGAAAGATTTTACATGCTCTTGCCAAGCCAGATGCCTCCCAGCAGCCCGACGAACCCTACAATAACGCTCAGAAAAAGATAGGAAACTGCAGTTAAAGTTTCGCCTTCTTTCAGCAAACCGTATGTATCCATTTCAAAGGTTGAGAACGTTGTGAACGCTCCGAGAAAGCCAACTATAATTGCTAAACGGAAAGTTTCTGAGGTTTCGAATCGGTCGGTAAGTATGATCAAAAAGAAGCCGATCAAAAATGAGCCAGAGATATTTATTAAAAATGTCGGAAAAGGGAATCTCTCAAACAAGGTCGCCAGTGGCGAAATGTTAACAAGGTAACGAGCGACCGAACCGACCGCGCCGCCCGCAGCGACGGCAAGTATTTTTGAAGCTGCATCCATAATATTCCCGCTCCGTTGCGACTTGTTTTACCGAGAGATACTATCACCTGTATGGCTGAAAGTATTGCTTTGTCAAAGACCCGGGATCGTTCGGTTGTTTACAGTGAGTTGCTGCCGCAGATCGAAGCGTTGATCGCCGGCGAAGATGACCTGATCGCAAATATGGCAAATATCGCCGCAGTGTTGAAAGAAGCACTCGGCTTTTTCTGGGTCGGGTTCTATTTGAAAAAGGGCGATCAACTTGTTCTCGGACCCTTCCAAGGGCCGCTTGCTTGTACGCGGATCAATTTCGGCGAAGGTGTTTGCGGACATGCTTATTCGATTCGGGAAACTGTGATAGTGCCCAATGTTGATGAGTTTCCCGGGCACATTGCCTGCAGCTCTGCATCTAGATCCGAGATCGTTTTGCCGCTGTTCGAGCAAAACGGTGAAGTCTTTGGCGTACTTGATGTTGACAGCGACCGGCTCGACGATTTTTCACTCGTCGATGCCGAAGGCTTAGGCAATATCATTTCGATGTTTAATAAGACACTTTAATATTTCGGTCACTATTAAAGAAATGGTGTCGTTTACCATAATCCGCTAGAATATAGCGTTCGGGGCCTCGTTATAAGTCTGGCCGGATTCATTTAGATCGAAGTTTTATGACACCAGTCGAACATCCTCTTTGGGTTTGGTTATTATTTTATGGCATCGTTCTCGCGGCTTTATTTGTCGATATCGGGATAGTTAACCGACGTTCCCACGTACCGACACGTAAGGAAACGTTCATCTGGGCTTCGGTATGGGTATCGCTGGCCCTTGGCTTCAACGTTTTCTTGTATTGGCAGGTCGGCAACTATTACCAAGATTGGGACCTCGCAGCTGTCCAAGCAAAACAGTTCTTTACCGGTTACCTTATCGAATTATCGCTCTCCGTCGATAACTTGTTTGTATTCCTACTGATCTTCGGCTACTTCCGCGTTCCAAAGAACTTTCAACACAGAGTCCTTTTCTGGGGCATTATGGGTGCCCTTGTGATGCGAATGATCATGATCTTCGCGGGTGCCGAGTTGGTCGAACGGTTTCATTGGATCATCTATATTTTCGGCGCATTCCTCTTGTATACAGGTCTAAAGATGCTCAAGGAAGAGGACGAAAGTTTTGATCCGACCGAGAGTGCGATCGTCCGGTTTACCACCCGTTACATCAGGATCACAAAGGAATATCACGAGGATAAATTCTTCGTAATGAAGGATGGCGTTCGAACCGGAACACTCCTTCTTCGTGTCTTGATCGTCGTCGAATTTACCGATCTCATTTTCGCTGTCGATTCGATCCCGGCGATCTTTGGCATCACAACCGATCGTTTCATAGTTTATACATCAAACATTTTCGCGATCCTTGGCCTGCGCACCTTTTTCTTTCTTTTGGCAGATGTTGCAGACCGGTTCCATTACCTGAAAGTCGGGCTCGCATTTATACTTTCGTTCATTGGCGTTAAGATGCTACTGCCGCTTTTGGCCGAGGGCATGCTAATGATCACCGGACGAGGCGGCAGCTCGGCGATCGGCTCGTTTGTCGAACGCTTCGCAAATGGCGAATTCAAGGAAGAGGTAATTAACATCTCGCTTGCCGTAGTGGTTCTTTCGATCGTGGTCTCGATCGTTGTCTCTTTGATCTTCCCGCCAAAGCATAAGGATCCGACCGAAACCGAATCGACAGAAGAGGCTTGATCGGATCGACCGCGAACAGATGGAACATCAGTACCGCAAATTTTATGTCGATTGGTGGAAGATCCGCCGAAGCACGATCTACAAGTTGATCGCGGGCGTTGTTTTGCTCTTGCTTGTTTTCGCCGGAATTTGGTGGGGAATGAACAGTTCTTGGTTCATCCAGACCGACACTTCGGCTGCACCAAAAGATGCGGCTAGAATAATCGCGTTCGAAGGCGACGTCAGAATTATTCGATCCTCCACGCGCGAGACGATCGTGATCACAAAAGAGACATATGTTGCTGCCGGCGACACGATCCAAACACAAGCCAATGGACGAGCCACCGTTCAAATGATCGATGGTTCGGTCTATACGATCCGGCCGAACAGCACGGTTGTCATCCGCGATAATTCGTCGATCTTTGGCGGAAAGAACGTTCGCGTTGCACTCGACGACGGCCAGCTCAATGTTCGAACCGATGATCAACCCGAAAATGCCGAGAATATCGTCGAAATGATGGATTCAGAAACCCGCCTCCGTTCCCAGACAGATGCTAGTTTTAATGCCGATCAAACAAATGGCGGCGGCGAAATTCGAATCAGCCGTGGAGCCGTGGAAACTTCCGTCGGCGGTGAGACATCAACGATCAATGCCGAGGAATTTGCGGCGGTAAACAACGGTCGATTAGGACAAAAAGAACAACTGCTACAGGCCCCGCGTCTATTGACACCCGCAAACGGCGCACAGGTTACCGATACGAGCGGCACTGGTGTAAGCGTTTCGTTTAATTGGCAAGATTCGGGCGGCGGTCCGATCGCGTCGTATTACATTCAAATAACACGGTCGCCGTCGTTTGCGGCCGACGCAATTCTCGCCGATCGATCTAATCTTACGACCCGCGAATTCCGGCTTGCCGGTCTGGGTCCGGGAAATTACTATTGGCGGCTAAAATCGACCGCTCGCTCCGGTCAAACGAGCGATTGGAGCGAGCCTGGACGATTTACGGTTATTCGACGCGAGGCCGCGATGACGGTCGAAGTGTCCGAATGGAAGGTCGAACGGGTCGGCGGGAATATCTACATCATTTCCGGTCGGACGAGGCCGGGCTTACTCGTTCGCTCACTTGGACGTGAAGCATTTGCCGGCGGGGACGGATCATTCAAACTGCAAATATCAACACCGTCGGCCGATGCCGCAGTAGAAATGAGCGACGACCGCGGAAATCGAGCAGGTTTCGTGCTTTCATTGCGAAATTCGCGGGTGCTGCGTCGATATTAGCGAGGGAAGATAAATTAAGTTGGGTTCAGATCAAACACATGGCCACTCGCGGCGTTCGGAAAAGAGCATCCTTCGATTGAAGATCGCCCTTGCGATCACATTCGTTTATATGCTGGTCGAAGCAGCCGGCGGTTTTTTGGCAAATTCGCTTGCTTTGCTGGCCGACGCCGGCCACATGTTCACCGATGTTGCGGCGTTGACATTAACACTCGCAGCGATCTGGTTTGCTTCTCGCCCGGCGACTTCCCGAAAAACTTACGGATACTACCGAACCGAGATCCTCGCCGCGTTTATTAACGGCATTGCGCTCGTGCTGCTTTCGCTCTGGATAATCTATGAAGCGGTCGAACGGTGGCAGTCGCCGCCGGAGGTGAAGGGTTTTGAGATGACAATCGTCGCGGTCGGCGGATTGATCGTGAATCTGATCGCTGCCGGGCTTCTGCATTCCGATCATAAGCACGACCTAAATCTTCGCGGCGCCTGGCTTCATGTAATGGGCGATCTGCTTGGCTCCGTCGCGGCGATCGGTGCCGGGCTTTTGATAATCTTCTTTGGATGGAGCTTGGCCGATCCACTTTGCAGTATTTTTATTTCGATTGTGATAATCGTAAGTGCGTGGCGGCTGATCCTTGAATCTGTCAACGTATTGCTTGAAGGCACACCAAGCCATATTGAGATCGGTTCAGTCGAATCGGCCATTCTTGATACAGAAGGCGTGGGCGGCGTCCATGACCTTCATGTATGGACGATATCTTCCGGCATTGAAGCACTTTCCGCACACATAACCCACGGCGATTCGGTGTCACATTCGGAGCTGCTCGCCACCGTCCGAAATCGCCTTCATTCTGATTTTGGGATCGATCATCTAACGATCCAGATGGAGACTCTGGATAACGAGGCTGAGGCTGTTTATGTCTGCGAGACTGGAACGAAGTGCTTTGAACCGGCTCTGAAGAACAAAGTTAACCAACCCATCACTAAGTAAAAGATTCTCACGATGCCTGAAATTCAATTGAGATACGGACGAACTTCTGTGCCTTTCGAATATTCGGAAGATCGTTTCGAGATCTTAGGCGGAACCGACGACTCTCGGCCGCTTTCCGATATCGAGATCGGAGAAGCATTCGATTCGCCTATCGGGTCGAGCCTGCTCGAAGATCTGGTCGAACCGGGTCAAACCGTTCTTTTCGTTGTACCGGACGCAACGCGACAAGCCGCCGCCGGACAGATCATCAATCTACTCGTTAGGCGACTTATCGCAAATGGCACAGTGCCGCACGAAATTGCCGCGATCTTTGCGACCGGAATACACCGAAGAGTTACCGACCGCGAGAAAGAAGCGATACTTACGCCCTTTATTGCACAACGAATAAAGACGATTGATCACGATCCCCGCAATTTGGTGCAGATAGTTCGGCTTGGAGAGACGAGCGGCGGCATCTCGGTCGAGTTGAACCGGGCTCTCGTTGAGTTCGATCACGTGGTTACGATCGGCTCGATCAACTTTCATTACTTTGCCGGATTTACCGGTGGGCGAAAATTGATCTGTCCGGGGCTCGCATCTGCAGGGACTATCGCGGCGACACATCGGCTTGCTTTCGATTGTGAAAAACTGGATCGGAGTTCGGGTGTTGGCCCCGGCCAACTTGCGGGAAATCCGGTGCACGAAGCGTTCGTCGAAGCTGCGACGAAGATCGAAGTCTCATTTGCTGTCAATTCGATCGTAAACGCATCAGGCGAAGCGACGAGTGTTTATTGCGGCGATCCGATCGATTCGCATGCGAAAGGATGTAAGGCGTTCGGTTTGGCTAATTCCGTTGAACTTCGCGAAAAACGCGATCTGTTGATCGTTAGCTGCGGTGGATCACCTTTCGATCTAAATATGATCCAGGCTCACAAGGCTCTTGAAGCAGCAGCGAAAGCCTGTATAGATAGCGGGACAATCATTCTGGTCGCGGAATGTTCGGACGGTCTTGGACGAGCGGATTTTCTTGATTGGTTTTCGGCGGCCGATTCTCAGGAACTTTCCTCGCGTCTTTGCGCCAAATATAAGGTGAACGGACAAACAGCATGGAGCTTGTTAAGCAAGGCCGAGCGGTTCGACGTTCGGATCATGACGGATCTCGACGATCATACGATCGCTCAAATGCGCTTACGCCGAATCACGGCGGATGAAATAAATGAAGCCGGGCGAAATGGTCGCACCGGCTACTTGATCCCTAACGGATCGAAACTAAATCTCTTCGTTACTTAACTTTTTGCTAATCCAAATGTTCTGGCAATGCTGTCCGTCTGGTTCCTGATCGACCGAAGCTTGTCGCGAAACCCGGTGAATCTGAGGATGTAAATGTAATCATCCGAGCGAAGAAAATAAAATCGTCCTGCCATTGGCCGCCCTGCCTTGACGTACTCGAAATTAAAGATTGAACCGCGAAGTTTCCCGGCAACATTTTCCTCTTTTCCGGGAACGTAGCCAGGCATAAATTGGAGCTTAATTTCTTCCTCGCGCATCACGTCCGCCATCTGCGTCGCTCGCGGCGAATTTATCCGTCGTACTTCCAGATGTCCGTCATTTCGATCGACATAAACCATTTCAACACTTCGATTTGTCGCCGAGGGTTTCACCGTCATCTTCCATCGAGTTTCGGGAATCTCGAAAGTGTATTCGGCATTCGGGTCGCTAAATGTTGAGGATTGTCCGAATGCGACAGTTCCCGCCAGCAGAACCCAAATCGCTGTCAACATCATCGGCATTTTTGAACTTCGCATAATTCGCATAACTTTTGAATTAGATCGTCAGAGTAATTCTACAACAGGACAGCACTTGAAACGTAGCTTTCGCCGGATATGATGCTAGTTACTGGTTCACTGTTGTATGTCCAGCTAGTAGAGGATGGAAACAAACTTCGCCAATTTAACGGCGTGCGGCATCTAAAGTTCTGGCAGTCAGATATATGGGGAAGTTTCGTTATGAGTTATAAATGGTTATTGTTCAGTAAGTTGTGGGTATCGGTAGTGGTTTTTTCATTCGTAATCACAGCTTTGCCGGTCCACGCATCAATTCCACCAAAGGCGCTTTCCGAAGATCAGAAGATCCTCCATGTTCTAAATCGCCTCGGGTTTGGCGCCCGGCCGGGCGATGTTGTGCGTGTAAAAAAGATCGGCCTTCAGAAGTACATCGAACTGCAATTGGACCCGACATTGATAGACGATGCGGCGGCTGAAAGCAAGCTCAAAGGCCTAGAGGTCTTTGGACTGACGACAGCTCAGATCTTTGCAAGATATCCGAATCCGGGAGCTCTGCTTCGCCAACTTGAAGGAGGCCGACAGGCTCAGGCTAATAATAGAAACAATAACGCAATGGCACCAAGTGCAATGCCTGATCCGGCAGCCGAGCAGCAGATGACCGCCAGCGAACAGCGCGAACGTCGGCAAAAGCTTCAGGAACTTTACCGCGAATACGACTTGCGACCGGCGAACCAATTGGTGCCGCAAATAATCGGTAATCGTGTGCTCCGTGCCGTATATTCCGAACGACAGTTGCAAGAGGTGATGGTCGACTTTTGGCAGAATCATTTCAACGTATTTGCCGGCAAGGCCGCAGTTCGCTGGTACATTCCGAGTTATGAGCGCGATGTTTTGCGGAAGAATGCTCTCGGTAATTTTAAGGATCTCGTCGTCGGAACGGCGCAACACCCGGCGATGCTTTTCTACCTCGATAACTTCGAATCGGTTGCTCCGCAGTCCGCAAACAACGCGGCCGGCCGCGGTGGAAACAACCGTCTTCAGGAAGCCATGCGAAGCGGCAATCTGAACGCTCGGCAACGCGAAAGGATCAAGCAGCGACAGGGCCTGACCGATGCCGAACTCGATACCCGGATCAAACAAGGGCAACAGGTAGCGCAGAATCGCCAGCGTCGGGGCATTAACGAAAACTATGCTCGCGAACTGATGGAACTGCACACTATGGGCGTTGACAGCGGCTATTCGCAGAAAGACATCGTTGAGGTCGCCCGAGCTTTTACAGGTTGGACGATCGCGGATCCGCGTGGCTACCGTCGTGCCGCTGCCGGCATGATCCAAGGCGAGGAAGGACGTAGATTAGCAAGACTTCAGCGGCAGGCAGGTATTCCTGACGATATCGAAAGCGGCGAGTTCTATTTCAACGACCGCTGGCACGACAAAGATTTAAAGACGGTTTTGGGCCAAAAGGTAAACGAAGGTGGTGTTAAAGATGGACTAAAGGTGATCGACATTTTGGTCAAACACCCTTCGACGGCTAAATTCATCGCACGCAAGCTTGCTGTAAAATTCGTCAGCGATACGCCGAGCGAAGCCTTTGTCGGCCGCATTGCTGATGCGTTCTCAAAATCGAATGGAGATATCAAGACGACGCTGCGAGCCTTGTTCTCGGATAAAGAATTCTTCGCACCCGAAAACTATCGTGCAAAGATCAAGTCGCCTTTCGAACTCGCGGTTAGTTCGATCCGAACTCTCGGCGGAAGCACTAATGCAAATCCCGCTTTGATCGCAATGCTTAATAAGCTCGGTGAAGTACCTTACGGATATCAAGCACCGACAGGTTACCCTGACACGGCTGAGGATTGGGTAAACACAGGTGCGTTACTCGAACGGCTAAATTTCGCAGTTGCCATTGCCAGCAATCGGATTCCGGGAACTCGCGTCGATCTAAAGGGTTACGATACCGCTGAACGCTTGAAGATCCTTGATCAAGCGATCGAGCGGATCTTGGCGGGTGAAGTTTCGCCGACGACCAAGGCCTCTCTCGTCAAACAAATGTCGCAACCGCTTCCCGAAGTTGCAGAAGGAAAAGATGTTGATTATGACGCTGGCGAAGTGCCGAATATGCGTCAGCAAGGGCAACAAGGCGGCGGAATGAATCGGCAGGCTAGATTGCTTCCACCGAGCGGCGATCCGGAAGTCTTCAAGATCGTCAGCCTTGTACTCGGAACGCCAGAGTTTCAGCGACAGTAAGATCCTTTCCAACCTGAAAGTCGGCGGACGCCTTGAATTGCTTCGCCGCTGGCATATTTTGTCTCGAGGTTATATCGATGACATACATTATATATTGGGTTACTTTGTTTGGTTTATCTCTCACTGAGCTGCTCAGTATCAGGGCAAAGACGCGAACCGACAAATGCCGATTCATCTAAGTTTCGTGCTGCTGCGGATTATTCTCGCGAGAGCCGAGGTACTGGGGTGTCGCCGGCGATCGAGTGAAAACAGATCAAAGCAGCGAAATGTAAATTTTACGCAGTTCATGAAGGTGAGCATCAATACTGAACTTTTGCTTCGCGAATTCTTTCGCTCGCAAACCCAATACGCTTTGCTCGTCGCTACTCATCCCGAGATCGATCATTAATTCGGCAAGCTTCCAATGGTCGCCGACAGGGAACACCATTCCATACACTCCATTTTGTGTTGCTTCCAGCAGCGGTTCGATGTCCGAAACTATCACGGGTAGGCCAACGAGCATTGCCTCATTGACCGCGATCGGCAGACCCTCTTGAAGAGAAGACAATACAAAAATATTCATCGCATCGAGCACGTCCGGAATATCCAACCTCGAACCAAGAAAATGCACGCGCTCAGAAATTTTGCTCTGAAGACAAAAGCTGATGCAGTCCGCGACTTTATCTTCAGCACCGTTTTCTATCCCACCGACGAATAAAAAATGTGCATGTGGAAGTTTCTCAAAAACTTGCGGCAGAGCTTTACAGATCGTTAATTGGTCCTTCCGCGGATCAGAATAGAAATTAGCGATCATTCCAAAGACCAAGGCATTTTGATCGATGCCCAATTCCTCGCGGACAGATCGACCGGATGGCTTTAGCCGGCCGAGATCCACCCCGTTGTATAAAGTCGAAAAATTTGATTCCGTATCGAGGCCCTTAAGATCTGATAGCCACCTTCGCAGACTATGGCTAACGACAAGGTTGGTGTCCATTCGGGGTATCAGAAATTTCAAAGCAGCCCGATTCTTTCTGTCAGGAACAAAACCGTGGAAGCTCAAAACATTCTTAACGTTCTTAACGCCACGGCTGGCCAGGTACATGTGGATGCCGTCAACAGCCTGGTAGCCGTGCACAATATCTATCTCCCGCTCTCTTATCAGCCGCCGGATCTGCGACGCCAAATATAGGTCAACGGGAAGTCGGCGGCCGAGTCTGAAAAATGGTACACCCGAATCAATAAATGCAGTTTCGAGTTGGCCGCCACGGGCAGTAACGAACGTCATTTCGATCCCGAATCTGGCGGCGTTTCGACATACATCTAATGCGAGCATTTCGGCACCGCCACGACCCAGCGAATCGATATAATAGAGTACGTTCATTCGAAATTTAATTAGCTTATGACTTTCAGCTTTAAATATGATTCTATTTCAAAGTAATGCAAATTGCTGAAGACACCGAAAGAGGACTGAATAATGAGACGTTTGTGATGGTTCCGTCATACAATCATGCCGGGTACATTGAAACTTGTCTTCGGTCGATCTTTCGCCAGACGCGTCAGCCGGTAAAACTCTTGGTGATCGATGACGGTTCGACTGACGGATCGCCGTCCGTGATCGAAAAAGTATTGAAAGAATGTCCGTTTGATTCGGAACTGATAGTTCGGGCGAACCGTGGGCTCTGCGCTACCTTGAACGAAGGCTTTGCGCAGAGTTTTGGGGAATATTTTGCGTATATTGGATCGGATGATCTGTGGCTGAAATCGTTTATTGAAGAACGGACAAAACTCTTGAACAACGACAGGTCTGCTGTTTTGGGTTATGGAAACGCACTTTTCTTAGATGAAAACGACGAGATATTTGAAAGTTCCGAGGAATGGTGGAATTTTATACCAGACGCCTGCGAAATGCTTCGGCTCGGGATCGCGCCGATAAGTTCTACCGTTTTTTACCGGCGGCAGTCATTAGAAGAATACCGATGGAACGAGGAATCGAAGCTCGAGGATTACGAGTTTTACATTCGATTGCTCGCCGAGGGCGAATTTGCTTTCGATGAACGAGTTCTGTCCGTTTGGCGACATCACGGCAAGAATGTGAGCGGTGATTTAATTTTAATGCTCGCCGAGGTTCTCGCTGCGCAGGATCGAAACAAAGAAAGACTAGGTTTAACGGATGTCAGTATCAATGGAATTCAGCAAAAGGTGAAGTTCCGCTTCGCCCGTGATCTTCTGCAGAAAGGGCGTAAGAGCGATGCATTCAAACTCGCGCTTAAAAACTCGCAAGGAGCAGATTCGATCATGGATCTTTTCAAATTCTCCGTCCGAATGCTCGTTCCAATGAAAGTAATAAAGCACCGACGCAAGTTTCGTCGGGCAAAGATGAAATCGAAATATTCGATCAATAGTTGATATGTATCCAACCCGTTATTGTTGGACTATACTTTATTCAAGAAACCGAAATATCTATGCGGAGAACCGCCGATCTAATAATTGCAGCACGAAAACATAACAATTATCGAACCTCGCAGCAACTTTGCCTCGATCGGTCTAGCTGAGATCGTTCGACACCGCGAGTTGATCTATTTTCTCGCATTGCGGGATATACAGATCCGATACAAGCAAACCTTGCTGGGTGTTGCATGGGTATTGTTTCAACCTCTTGTCGCATCGCTGCTGGTGGCATTTGTTTTTGGATCTTTCGTGCGGTTCGATGGCGTAACCGTCCCTTACCCGGTTTATATACTTAGCGGCATGGTTATGTGGCTTTTTGTTTTTACTGCGGTAACGATGACCAGCAACGTATTCGTCGGAAACACAAATCTTGTTACAAAGGTGTATTTTCCGCGGCTAATTTTTCCTGTTGCAACGACGCTCGCTTGCCTTACGGATCTGTTGATCAGCCTTCCGATCATGCTGATACTTATGGCCTATTTTGGTGTGGCGTTTTTTTGGCAGATGCTATTAACTCCGATCGCCATTGCGATGCTATTTCTTCTCGCATCGGTCGTCGGCATAGTGTTCTCGGCTCTAAACGTTCGTTTTCGCGACGTTAAGTTCGCGATGCCATTCTTTTTGCAGATATGGATGCTCGCTTCTCCGATATTTTACCCGGTGAGCTTTGTGCCTGAGAAATGGCGGCTTCTGTGGGCTGTAAATCCGCTCGTCGGGACACTTGATCTCTGGCGAGCGACGCTTTTCGGCAATTCTCCCGATTGGCAAGTGATCGCCGTTTCGAGCGGTTCGCTGCTTGTACTGACGATAATTTCAATTGCCATTTTCCGTTATATGGAAGACGATTTCGCCGACATTCTCTAGATGAAAACAATCAAGGTCGAGGGCCTGTCAAAACGCTATAGGATCGGCAAGACAAGAGCGAATTCAGTTCGGGATACGCTCGCGGGCTTCTTGCGCCGCGAAATCAGTTTGGAGGACCGCGATCTCTGGGTTCTTAACGATATAAGCTTTGATGTCGCCGATGGCGAAACTCTTGGCATTATCGGCCATAACGGCGCCGGCAAATCGACCTTGTTAAAGATACTTTCGCGGATCACACGTCCGACAAAGGGAAAGGCTACAATCCGTGGCCGGGTCGGAAGCTTGCTTGAAGTTGGGACAGGATTTCACAGTGAACTCACCGGCCGCGAGAATATATTTTTAAGTGGTGCCATCCTTGGGATGAAACGAGCCGAGATCTCATCGAAGTTCGATGAGATAGTAGCCTTTTCCGAGATCGAAGAATTCCTCGATACGCCCGTAAAGCATTATTCGAGCGGTATGTACATGCGGCTTGCATTTTCGGTCGCAGCTCACCTTGAACCGGAGATACTTATTGTCGATGAAGTTCTTGCCGTTGGTGACACATCCTTCCAAAAGAAATGTCTCGGCAAAATGCAGGACATTAGCAAAGGTGGCCGAACGGTCCTTTTCGTGTCACACAATCTTCATTCCGTTTCAAGGCTTTGCAAAAAGGCGCTTTGGATCGAAAAGGGCGCGATAAAGAATATCGGCCCGACGAGCGAGGTTGTTTCGGATTATTTGAGTAAAGGTTTGAATTTTGTGCCTGAGCGCTCCTGGGACCGACCTGATGAAGCGCCCGGTGGAGAGCACGCTCGGTTACGAAGTGTTCGATGTCTCGACGACGACGGTAAGATCGCCAGCACATTCGACATTCGGCGTCCGGTAATGATCGAACTAGAATACGACGTAATAAAAGAAGGAAAACAGTTTTCTACGACCGCCCATCTATACGACCCGGAGGGCTTTTGTCTTTTTGCCGCAAACGACGTCGGCCCGACCTGGCAGCACCGTCAACGGCCGATTGGAAGTTACCGAAGCGTGGTCACGATACCCGGAAACCTGTTGGCTGAGGGCACGTTCTTTGTAACGGTAATGGGGTTCGGGCCGATCACGCATGAAACCTTTTTTGAAGCTAAAGATGTCGTCTCGTTCAGCGTTTACGACCCGATCCAGGGCGATTCGGCCAGAGGCGATTTTGGTGGACCGATGATCGGTCTTGTTCGCCCGATGCTTCAATGGAAGACAGATTATTTCGAGTGACCGTGAAAAATCGCAAACCATCAGTTCTGTTTTTAACGCCGGGTGCCTCGAGAGTTGGGGGAAATATTTTCCTGCTCAATTTCCTGCGGTGGGCAAGCGAATATAGCGATCTTAAATTTATAACTCTCTATGGACACGGCGGTGACCTCGAACCGGAATTTCAGAAGCTCGGCCCAGCGTTTAATTTAGGTTATGGCTCGGGAGATGTCTCAGCAGTCGTAAAGAATCTACAACGCGTGGATAAATTGCTTGGCCTGCACCAAGCGCGGGTGATTAGAGCGCTAAAACGTTTCGACATAGGTCTGATCTATTCGAACGCCGTGATCAATCACGATGCTATGGCCGCTCTTACCGATCTCGATGTTCCCGTGGTGGCTCATTGCCACGAACTCGAAACCTTGATTCAGAAGCATGGTCTGGACAATTTTGAGCGCCTGAAGAAGCGCTCCTCGCATTTCGTAGCGGTCGCCGAAGCAGTTCGCGATAATCTTGTGGAGCGGCATGGAATCGACAGGTCTTCGGTAGAACTTTTGCATGAATTCATACCGATCCAAGAGCTCGCAAACTCGGAAGCCGATCAACGACGATCTCAAACACGGGCAGATCTCGGGATCCCGGAAAACGCTTTTGTCGTTGGCGGATCGGGAACAATGTACTGGCGAAAGGCACCGGATGTTTTTATTCAGATAGCTGCGAGGCTTAAGCGTTTAATTCCGAATCGGGAGATCAGATTCTTGTGGATCGGCGGCGCTAGGGCCGGCGACGCAGCGTTGATCGAGGCGAGATATGACGCGGACAAGCTAGGAATTAGCGACATGATCCAATTTGTAGAACATCTGCCAGACCCCACTGGCCACCTTGCCGCGATCGATGTTTTCGCTCTCACATCGCGTGAAGATCCCTATCCTCTGGTTTGTCTTGAGGCAGCTTCATTTGCGAAGCCGATAGTTTGTTTCAAAGATGCAGGTGGTATGCCGGAATTTGTACGGAACGATGCGGGGTTCGTGGTTCCGTTCCTGGATATAGATGGATTTGCAGATCGTCTTTTCGAACTGGGTAATTCACCTGAGCTTGTATCCAAGCTCGGATCTATCGCAAAAAAAAGAGTGTTAAAGGATCACGACGTAAATGTATGCGGTCCAAAGATGATCTCTATCATTGATCGATTCTTGAAAGAGTGACGTCAACGCGTTTCAGGTTGCGATCCCTTCTTTCACTTTCATCATGGCTTCGGAGGAGACGATCAAACCCGACGGCCGATCGCGAATACCTTTATCAAGGCGACGCCGGCTATAAACCCACCTATATGAGCCGCGTAAGCGACGCCGCCGGTGCCAGCCGGCGTTAGGTAGCCGACGATCACCTGGTAGCCGATCCAAATTCCGAGAGCGACGAAGGCCGGAACGGTGGTCAGAAAATTGAAGATGATAGCCCGCACCTCACGCTTCGGAAATAGCAATAGGTAGCCGCCCATCACACCCGATATTGCCCCCGACGCACCAAGCATCGGAATGATCGAGTCGCTGTCCATGAGAATCTGCGAAAATGCCGCGACCAGCCCGCAAGCGATATAGAACGCAGCGAATCGAACATGCCCAATCAAGTTTTCGAGATTATCCCCAAATATCCATAAAAACAGCATATTGCCGAAGATATGCATGATATCTCCGTGCATGAACATCGAACTCAAGAAATTAAAATAGACCGGCAGTGCGGTGGGATAATGTTGGACTTCCCCGGTATTTCCGAGCGCGTCGCGTACAACCTGAACACCGGTTATATCGATGCCCGTCATCACCTCTTTCGGAACAAGCGAGTATGCATAAGAAAACGCTTCGTTCGACCCAAGTCCTTGCAGCAAAACAAAGACAAGAATATTTATCCCTATAAATATGTAATTTACGTACGGAGTGATCGTTACATCCGAATTGTCATCACCAATTGGAAACATATTTTACCCTCTTCGTGTATTGATACAGAACGCTTTCCGTACATCGACCAATTCAATTCGCGTGCCCAAAGATCAAAGAGCTGTTTCATCTCTCGTCGTCATAAGTTCGTAACCTTCGCTTCGAGCAACAAACGTTGCCGCCGTTAGATCGCCGACAACGTTCAATGTCGTACGGCACATATCCAGTATTCGATCGACACCGAGAATGATCGCGATAAGTGCCGGGTCAATACCGATCATGAACAAAATACCAATGATGAACGGGATCGAACCGCTGGGTACACCCGCCGTGCCGATTCCGCCAAGTATAGCAAGGTAGACGACCATTAGCTGCAGTGAAAGCGTCAGTTCGACCCCGGCAAGCTGGGCTAAGAACAGAACCGTGACGCCTTCATAGAGCGCGGTGCCATTTTGATTCGCCGTTGCGCCCACCGTTAGAACGAAGCTATTTATCTCTTTTGGAACACCGAGATTCTCATGCGAAACGCGAAGGGCGGTCGGTAATGTTGCGTTTGAAGATGACGTCGAAAACGCCGTAATAATAACGGTCTGTACACGTTTGAAAAAGTCGATCGGGTTCATCTTCGACAAGAAATAGATCGAGAGTGAATATACACCGAAAAAATGTAACGAAAGACCCAGCATTACCGTCGCAACAAACCAGCCTAGCGACTGTAGCAATTCGAGCCCGAACTGCGCGATGTTGTTAAATATTAGACAAGCAACCGCAATCGGAGCAAATTTCATCACGATGTCGATGATCTTTGCCGTTATCGCGAATATCGATTCCATCACATTAACGAAGGGCGCCGAAACCGGAGCAGGCAACAGTGTGATCGCGATACCCACCATCAGAGCAAAGAACATTATGTGCAGCATATTCGCGCTCGGGCTTGAAATGGAGTTAAAAATGTTGCTAGGAACGATCGTTTTTACAGCCTGCATCAAGGCTGAATCGTTCTTCGCAGATTCGGCAGCTTTCCTTTGTGCTTCGGTCGCAGCTGTTCCATCGCTGTTAAACTCGGCTTTGAGTTCAGCCGCGATCTCAGGACTAATGCGTTCGCCGGGCCGTATCGAATTGGCCAAACCGAGCCCGATCACGACCGAGATGGCCGAAATGATCAATGTGTAAGCGAACGACTTGAACCCGATACGGCCGAGTTTTCTTATGTCTCCTATTCCTGCAACACCCACGACAAGGGACGAAAACACGAGCGGCACGACGATCATCAAGAGGATATTCAGAAACAGTTGGCCGATCGGTCGCGTAAAGTTGTCGATGAACCAAATGAGATTCGGGTTCTTACCGCCAAAGGTCCAGTTGAGCGCAAGCCCACCTAATACGCCGATCGCAAGCCCTATGAAGATCTTTGTATGTAACGCCATGCCATTAGGCTTATCTGGCGTATCGTCGTCAAGATCAGTTGTTAACTCGCGTTCGTATTCGTTTCCGTCCCTTTGTTGGCTCATATTGACCCAGCTCTCCCTAAACAAGTGGTTTTGCGTTGCTAATCGAGCGCGATTATCCGCCCATAATTCCGAATCATCAAGTTGAGAAGCGTCGAACGAGGGCAGTTCCAGAAATAATTCACTTCCAGACTTTGACCATTTCGTAACTTATTGCAAATACGTAAGTTATCCACGGTGATTTTGCAATTCGCTTCGCTCACTGTGCAAGCTCTCCTATCTGCGAACCGATCGTCGGGAAGATGCATAATTTGATTTACCAATAAAAAAAAGGGAAACTTTCGTCCATGGGAAAACTAGCATTGCATTGGCGCATTCTTATTGGAATGGCTGCGGGAGTTTTGTTCGCTGTCGCATTAACGCAATTCGATTGGGGCAAAGGTTTCATCGTCGATTGGATAAAACCCTTCGGCACGATATTTATAAATGCTTTAAAGCTTATCGCAATACCGCTGATCCTCGCTTCGTTAATTACAGGAATCGCCGATCTAAATAATATTACGCAGTTGTCAAAAATGGGCCTGCGGACTTTGTTGATATATATCGGAACTACGGTCTTGGCCGTAAGTCTCGGATTAGGGATCGTAAACGTCATCAAACCCGGCGCTGCGGTTAGTGAAGAAACACGTGCGCAGCTCATAACCAGTTATGAGAAAGATGCCGGTGCACGAATTACGGCCGCAGAGAAGCAAAAGCAGACCGGACCGCTTAAAGCGCTCGAAGACCTTGTGCCGGAGAATATCGTCGCCGCGGCAAGTTTGAACGGAAACATGCTCCAGGTGATCGTTTTTGCAATATTTTTCGGTATCGGCCTGATCTTGATCTCGCCCGACAAAGCTGCTCCGGTAAAAGGTTTCTTTTCCGGGTTGAATGAGATCGTGCTGAAAATGATCGACCTTATAATGCTCGCGGCACCGTTCGGCGTCTTCGCTCTGCTCGCCGCCATTATCGCTGAAGCTCCCGGCACTGATCTTTTCATTGCACTTTTGTGGTACGCGCTTTCGGTCTTGTTGGGTCTTGCACTGCTTTATTGTTTCTACATTTTCCTTGTTTGGTCGATCGCAAAAAAGTCGCCTTCGTTCTTTATAAAGGGGATCATTCCGGCGCAACTGCTCGCATTCTCAACTAGCTCAAGTGCGGCAACGCTTCCGGTAACGATGGAGCGTGTGACCGAACACCTCGGCGTTGATGACGAGGTTGCGAGCTTTGTCCTGCCCATCGGCGCAACCGTAAACATGGACGGAACAAGCCTTTATCAGGCCGTAGCCGCCGTGTTCATCGCCCAGACATTCGGTATGGACCTGAGTCTTGGCGCCCAGTTAGGTATAATTGTGACCGCAACGCTTGCCTCGATCGGAAGCGCGGCCGTTCCGGGCGCCGGAATGGTAATGCTTGTTATTGTACTGGCACAGGCGGGAATCCCCGAGGTAGGTCTCGCTCTGATATTTGCCATCGACCGCCCACTCGATATGTGCAGAACCACAATTAATGTGACGGGCGATGCGACCGTTGCAATGATAATCGCGAAATCGCTCGGAAAGCTTGGCGAGCCGAAAGAACAGAACTGGGACGATCGATTGGAAGAGGTAATTTAATTTTTAATTTCAAGGTTTACGGGGATTGTTATGAGATTTTTGACCGCGCTGTTTCCGGTGTTGGTAGTGTTGTTCATTGGCGTATCCGTGAGTTCACAACAACGGTACGTAGCCGCACTTTCCGGCTTGCAAACTCTTCCTCTCAGTCCTTCGACTGCGAGCGGTTTCTGTTTCGCCATTTTGAACTCTCAGGAAACAGGCTTTTCGCTCGAATGTTCTTATTCTGGCGCCACCGCCGGTAGTTCGTTTTCGATCCATCGAAATGCACCGGCAGGCGAAACATCTCCGGCGATCACATCTTTGCCACTAGGTGGACCCAATGGAGCATTTGCCCTCGGTATTACAAGCAGCGGCGATGTTGGCGACGAGGTTCGGTCGAACCGCTGGTATTTTCAGATCTCGTCCGCCGGGTTTCCACAAGGCGAGATCCGCGGGCAATTAAAACTCGCGAACGGAACCTACAACGATTACGATGGCGATGGCCGTACCGATCTGCAGGTGTATCGGAATTCCGGAAACACTTTCTACGCATTGCGAAGCACGGACGGTGCGTTTCTGCAGCAGCCATTGGGGTCGCCCGGCGATTCGGTTTCGTTGACCGTTGACTGGGACGGTGACGGTCGATCTGACTTTTCGACAGCCCGATATAACGCCGAAGTTGTTTGGCGGATCTTGCCTTCAACTACCGGCGTTTTGCAGGAAACACGCTGGGGAAGTTCTTCGCTTGGCGACTTCTTTGCCGCGGGGGATTACGATGGAGATGGTAAGTTCGACATCGCGGTATTTCGTGCCGGCGTTTGGCATATCATCGAAAGCTCGACCGGAAACTTCCGATATGAATTCTTCGGGCAGAGCGGTGATATTCCGGCCGCAAACGATTTCGACGGCGATGGCCGGGCCGATCTCGCGATCGCTCGGAGCGAAGGTGGTCTGCGGTATTGGTGGATCAAGAATAGTTCAAACGGCGCTGTAAACGTCATCCAATGGGGACTTAGCTCCGATGCATTCTTCACCGGCCGCAGCGATTTCGACGGCGACGGAAAAGCCGATCTTCTAGTCATCCGAAACCAAAGCGGACAACGGTTTTTTTACATTCGCCGCAGCTCTGACGGCGAACAGCAAGTGGTTCAATGGGGCTTGTCGAGCGACGTTGTAAAACTGGGTGACTATGACGGTGACGGTAAGACCGATCCGGCCTTAACCCGTGCGATCGCCGGTCAACGCGTCTTCTTCATTCTGCAAAGTACGAACGGGCAACCGCGTTACGAAACGTTTGGCCTTCAAGGCGATTTTTAGATCTATGTTCGAGTCGATCCATTTCGAATCAACGGGCCGGAAGACGACCAATGCGTCAAAGCCTGAAGTAATTGCGGCGCTTCAAACGATAGTTGGCGATGAGCATGTCATTATTGATCCAACGCGGGTCGAGCCGTACGGAGCCGATGCTGTAAAGGAGAAATTCCCACCTGAGGCCGTTGTTTTTCCTGCATCGACCGCCGAGATGGTCGCAATTCTAAAGCTTGCCAACGAGTACATTTTTCCTGTCACCGCTCGCGGCGGCGGCGTCGGTTATACGGGCGGAGCGGTGCCGGTCGATGGCGGAATTGTCATCGGGACAGACCGGATGAACAAGATCATTGAGATCAAAGCCGACGATCTTTACATAACCTGCCAACCAGGATTAACGACCTTCGAGGTCCAACAAGCCGTGGGCGAACATGGCCTTATGTTCGCTCCCGATCCCGCTTCATATAAAGATTCGTTCATTGGCGGAAACATTGCCGAAAACGCGGGCGGAATGCGAACGCCAAAATACGGTGTTACAAAGCATCACGTTCTCGGGCTTGAGGTCGTGACGGCGACCGGTGAAGTGATCCGTACCGGCGGAAAGACCGTAAAGAATGTTGTCGGATTCGATCTGACTGGCTTAATGTGCGGAAGCGAAGGCATGCTAGGCATCATTACAGAAGCGACGCTAAAATTGCTTCCGATGCCCGAAGCGACATCGACCGTACGTGCAAATTTCAAATCAATGGAAGCAGCGTGCAAAGTGCTGACGAAGTTCACGCCGCACGGCATTCTTCCGATGGCGATGGAGGTGATCGACAAGTTCTGTGTCGCCGCGGTTGAGGAGAATTTTGCGTTTGGTTTGTCGCGTGAAGCCGAAGCGATCTTACTCGTCGCGGTTGATGGTTCGGCGGAAGAGGTCGAACGGCAAGCGATCGTCATCGAAAAAGTGATCGCCGAGAACGACGGTTTCGACATCCTACGGGCAAAGACGAAAGAAGATGAAGATAAACTCTGGGACGTTCGCCGCGCGATATCTCCTAGCCTGATGAAATACGGCACATTGAAGATAAACGAAGACGTTGTAGTACCACGTTCAAGGGTTCCGGAACTTGTTGCCCGAATCGAGCAGATCGGAAAGAAACACAATACTTTCGTCGCGAACTTTGGCCACGCCGGCGATGGAAATATTCACGTAAATTTTGTCGTTGATCGTGACGATCCTGCGGCGATCGCACGCGCTCGCGAATGCGTTTCCGAAACCTTTCAACTTTCTGTCGACCTCGGCGGCACTATCTCCGGCGAACACGGAATTGGTTACGTAAAATCGCAGTATATGCACTACGCCATCGACCACGCAACACTCGAAATAATGAAAAGCATCAAACGCGTCTTCGATCCCAAAGGCATCCTGAATCCCGGAAAGATGTTTGTTTGAAACTATTGTGGCGTGTCGGAGGTATTAAAATCCTGTCATGAATAAATTTTCACTTTTGTTCCTGTTTTTGTTTCTGTTCATGGTTCCGGCTATTGCCGCTCAGGACAAGCTGATCATTCTTGTTCGGCATGCCGAAAAGGTTGATGAAACCAGTCAGGATCCAGAGCTCTCTGATGCTGGTAAGCAGCGGGCGGAACGCTTGAAGAAGCTCGCGGGCAAGTATCGTCCCGGTGCGTTTCATTCGACTAATTTCAAGCGAACCCGCGATACGCTTGCGCCGCTTGCCGCAAAGAGAAACAAGCAGGTTCAGATATATGACGCACGAAAACCGCAGGAAGTGTTCGACGCGATACTAAAAAGCGATGTCAAACGGCACATCATCGCCGGCCACTCAAATACGGTTCCCGGTTTGGCGAACGCGATAATAAAAAAAGATCTCTTTAAGAATCTTCAGGATTCGGAGTACACAGTTATCTGGAAGATCAGGATCAAAGCGGGTAAGGTCGAAAGCGTTGAGTTGCTTGATTATTAATCCATAGCCCGATTCGGGTTATACTCTTCCCCATGAATATTAGAGCCTTCGCCAAGTATTCTCTCGCGATAGCTATTTGCTTAGTCGTTACTACTGCGTCATTTGCACAAGCTAAGCCCGCAACGCCAACAGATACCTTCTGGGCAAATCTCCAAATGCTATGTGGTAAGGCATTCGCAGGAACTGTCGCCGAGGACACATCGAACAGCCCTGATTTTGCGGGAAAGGCCCTTGTGATGCACGTCCGCTCGTGCGAGAAAAACCGAATTCGCATTCCGTTCTTTGTCGGTGACGACCGCTCGCGAACATGGGTGTTGACCCGCAAGAAAGATCGGATCGAACTAAAGCACGATCATCGTCACGAAGACGGTAAGCCCGACGCGGTCACGATGTACGGCGGAACGTCCACCAACGCCGGTGAAGCGGTTCGTCAATTTTTCCCTGCCGACGAACAGACCACAAAGGTCGTAGCGGCACCAACTGAAGATGCACCTTCGGCGGCCGCGAACATTTGGTGGTTCGAACATGTTCCGGGCATGACATTCTCATACAATCTCCGTCGCCTCGGCCGCGGCCGTTTGTTTTCCGTTAAGTTCGATGTCACAAAAGAGATCGCAACCCCCTCCGCTCCGTGGGGCTGGGTTGACAAATAGGATCGTCAATTATGCTTAATAGCAAAGACGTTGACCAAGAGCTTTTATCTCTCGGCGAGCAATGGGCAAAAGCAATGGTCGCGAACGACGCCGTAGCCATCGGAAGCTTCATGCATGAAGATTGGGTGATCGTTTCGGAACGCGGTGTATCAAGCAAAGAACAGTTTCTGTCATTTGTTGAATCGGGCGCTCTAACGCATAGCTCCTTCGACATGAGCGGGCAAGCTAGGATCAAGGCTTACGGTGACACTGCGGTGCTTACCTGTCGAGTAATAAACACGGCTCACTTTGGCGGTCAGACATTCGAAGCCGATGAATGGGCGACCGACGTATTTGTAAAACAAGACGGCAAATGGCTGTGCGTTCATAGCCACATAACCGCGGTCGATAAAGTGTTCGAAGCAGCGAGGTGTGCAAAATGAATATTCCAGTAGGCCATCAGGCAGTAATGCCATATCTAATGCTTGAAGACGCGAAGGCATTTATCGCGTTCATCAAAGAAGTTTTCGATGCCGAACTGACGCACGAAACCTACAACGAAGACGGCACGGCCGCGCACTGTGAGGCAAATATCAACGGCGGCACCATAATGTTCTCGAATAGCCGCGGTGAATGGAAAACGGCGACCGCGAACATGTTTGTCTATGTCTCAGATGCAGACACGGTATTCGCCAAAGCTCTCGCGGCCGGTGCGACCAGCGTAATGGAGATCGCGGATCTTGATTATGGGCGCAGCGGCGGATTTGCCGATCCGCACGGAAACGTTTGGTGGGTTACGGCTGCTTGAATTGAGGACGGTTTTCGATGACGACCCCTGACAATGTGAAAAGGCTCAAAAGGAAAATTTTCCCGGCGAGCCTTTAAGCTACTATTTAAAAAGTGGTCTTATTTCTTTGGACCCTTCGCAAAATAACCTGTCCGATGGGTTAGTTTTACCTTTTGTTTCGATAACTCCGGGTTTGCCATTTTGATCTCGATCTTGCGGAATGATCCGTCGAGTGCCGCATTTGTCGGCTCATACGCGATCAAATACTGCGAACGCATCTCTTCCTGGATCTGCTGAAAGGCTTCGCGCAGCTCGCGTTCGTCCCGTGGGAAGTAGGCCCGTCCGCCGGTCTGCTCCGACACTTTTTCGAGAGCACCTTTGTTCACGCCGTAATAGAAATTGTCGCCGATCCCGATCGAGTAAATGACAGCCTCGGCACGCTGAGCGGCCTGGACGGCGTCGGAAAGCTTTTTCCGACTCGAAGTGTCATCGCCGTCAGACAAGAGAATGATCGCACGACGCGTTCGTTCCGGTGCCGGGCCAAGCACGTCTTCCGCTGCGACCCATATCGAATCCCAGATCGCGGTAGAACCGGCGATCATTTGATTTCCGCCCGAGATGGGCGGCGTACCGGGGACTTGACCGCCATTGGTGATCACACCGGCTCCAATATAGCCGGAAGGTGCGATGAACTTTATGCCATCGATCGCACGCTGAAGCCGCGATACGCTGCTTGTCATTCCCTGTTCGAGCGTTGATTCGCCGGTAAACGAAATGACCGCGACCTCATCTTTCGACGCCCTGACAACTGATTCGAGAAAGGACTTGGCCGCTGCTTTTTCTTCCGGCAGGGTTCGTTCCTGCGAGATGCTTGTATCGACCAAGATCGCAAGACTCAGCGGCAGATCAATCTGCTTGCCGAATGCGGTGATCTCTTGAAGCTGTCCGTTTTCATAGATCTGGATATCTTCCGGTTTCAGATTTAGCAGCAACCGCCGATTTCGATCTTGGGCCGTAAAGAGCACGTTCACCGCCTCGGTATCGATCTTGATCACTCCATCTTCTTCTTCGATCGGCGGTGTTGGTGTCGCAACCGGCTGCTCCGGTGTTTGCTGTGCTTCGACGTGTTCCGGGGCCGCGATGTACGATCCGATCGCCAACGAAATAAAGGCCGCTATCAAGAATTTTCCGGTACTACTCATTTTTAGTTCTCCAACGGATGCGGCCAAAATTACTGCAGGCTGTCGCGAATTGCCCGATAGTTTGATTTCGTCCGGATCTTCAAGCGGTCAGATTTTTCTTTATCTCTAAACCTGACCTCGACCTTGCGCACCTTGCCGTCGTAATTCTGATTCGCCGGACGATAGGTAATGATGTATTGAGATCGAAGTTCCTGCGAAATGCGGGTAAACGCTCGTTCGAGAGCGATCATATCGCCGGTGAAAAATGCCTGTCCGCCCGTTTGTTCGGCAAGCTGCGTGAGGAATTTGTCACCCTTGTCTTTGGTCGTTCCGGCTTCTACGCCCGGGACACTCCCGAGGAAACCGGCTTTTGTCGAGATACCAAAGATCGTTGTTTCGGTTCTCTGAGCGATATCGATCGCGTCGATCAATTCCGCCTTGCTGAATGTGTCGTCGCCATCAGTTATCAAAACTATCACTCGACGGCCAGGCACGTTTCTTAACTTTTCGTCGGAAAATGTCCATACCGCATCGTAGAGAGCCGTCTGCGACCCCGTCTTCTTCACGTTGTCAACGGCTTTCTGCAAAAGGTCTAGCTTGTCCGTGAAGTCTTGGTGAAGCTTTATCTCGTTATCAAAGGTCATAAAAGCACCTTTGTCTTTTCGAAGTTGCACCACCGTGTAAAGAAAATTAGCCGCTGCTTCTTTGGAAAATGCAAGCTTACCAGCAGTCGACGGTGATGTATCCATCAATACTCCGACAAAAACCGGAGGATTCGTTTTTTCGTCGCTGAAAAACGTAACCTCTTGTTCAACGCCGTCTTCCAGCACGATAAAATCGTTGCGGTTCAAACCCGACACGAGTTTGTCTTTCTTTTCCGAAACAGTTACCGGCAAACGCACCTCAAACGTCTTGATCTGTCCGTTATCATCGGGCGGTGTCGGTGAAGTAACCGGTGTCTGCGTAAACACGTTTTGAGCCAGAGACAGCCCGACGATCGTCAATATCAATACGTAAAAAAGTTTTCGTGAACTCTGCATAACATTTTGTGTTGTTAATATGGATCGCAAGCTATCAGATGCCCGATAATCATTGCTTGTTGCCCCCACCTGCACTTACGACCAAACTAAAAGTATAGCAAAATGCGCGTTTGCTTATGAATTTGGCGAGCGATTCCGACCCATTTCCTTGCGCTTGGGCTTTTGATATGGCTATCTATTTGCAGTGAATACAAATATTTTTAGGGAATACGATATCCGCGGCGTTGTCGGCGACCAACTCACTATGGAGACGGTGGCAAAGGTCGCCGCAGCCATCGGGACATTTTTTGTAGAGAACGAAGCCCGCCAAATAGCGATCGGTTATGACGCTCGGGAAAGCTCGCCTGGTTTTTGTGAATTGCTTACGAACGCGTTTACAGCTTGTGGTTTGGATGTCGTACTGATCGGAATGGTCCCGACTCCGGTCTTGTATCACACGGTTTACACCAAGCCGGTAGATGGCGGCGTAATGATCACCGGTTCGCACAATCCGCCGAACCACAATGGATTCAAGATCTGTCTTGGCAAAGCAACACTCTTCGGTTCACAGATCCAAGAAATTCGCCAACTCGCGTTGCAGACAGAACCACGAGCCCAAGCTGCTATTCCCGGCACCACAACAAAATTAGACGTTCTCGAAGACTACATATCCGACATCGTTTCAAAGATCGATATGTCACGCGCAGAAACACGACCGGTAGGGCGTGTGCCCGCAACGACTCGAAAACTAAAAGCTGTGATCGATGGTGGAAACGGAATGGGCGGCGTTACTGCGGTTCCGGTTTATGAAAGGCTCGGAATCGAAATGGTCAAACTTTACATCGAACCTGATTCGACGTTTCCAAACCATCACCCTGACCCGACAGTTGCCGAAAATTTGCAAGACACGATCAATGCCGTTCGTGAAACCGGTGCCGATATTGGAATCGCGTTCGATGGCGACGGAGACCGAATTGGGATCGTGGATGAGAATGGACGAATAATCTGGGGCGATGAATTAATGATCCTGTTATCGCGTTCGGTATTGGTAGAAAAGCCCGGTTCAACGATTATTGCCGAAGTAAAGTGCTCGCAAACTCTTTTTAACGACATCGCTAAAAACGGCGGTGTGCCGATAATGTGGAAAGCCGGTCATTCGATCATTAAAGCGAAAATGAAAGAGTCGAACGCGGCACTTGCCGGCGAGATGAGCGGACATATATTCTTTGCCGATCGTTTCTATGGTTTTGATGACGCGACATATGCCGGTGCGCGAATTCTTGAAATTCTCTCACGGACAGACAAGAAGCTGTCGGAACTCTTATCCGACATTCCGCAAACTTTCTCCACACCCGAGCTTCGAACCGATTGCTCCGACGAAACAAAATTTGCCGTAGTCGAACAGATCGCCGAGCTTTTCTCCAAAACAAACGAGGTCATCACAATTGACGGCGCACGCATTCTATTCGAGCACGGCTGGGGACTTGTACGACCTTCGAACACCCAAGCGATACTTGTTTTACGATTCGAGGCCGACACCGCCGATCACCTTGCCGAGATCCGCACGATCGTAGAAATGAAAGTTGCCGAAACGGTAGCGGACGCTTGCTAGAAACATCATGAACTATGGGAAGATGCCAAGTTCCATGTAACTCACCGCGATTTTATCGATCGCACTTATGAACGCGGCGGTTCGCAGATTGTCGACGCCTTCGCGTTTACCAACCTCGCGTATCTGTTGGAAGGCGGTGATCATAGTCTCTTCCAATCCCGAGTAGACAAGATCCTCTTCATCGGCACCTCGTGATGCCAATGCCCTTTCCTCGGGGGTTAGTGTTCTTCCGGTTTCCTTTTCGACAACGTCAAGAATGCGGTCGAATGCAGATTGCTCAAACCGCTTTTCGATACGGCCAAAACGCACACGCGAGAGGTTCTTCAGCCATTCGAAATACGAAACAGTAACTCCGCCCGCATTGATATAAATATCCGGGACAACTACGATTCCCTTTTGCTGCAGCACCACTTCGGCAGCCGCTGTGATCGGGCCGTTCGCGGCTTCAACGATTATTTTTGCTTGAATTCGCGGAGCGTTTTCGTCAGTGATCTGGTTTTCGAGTGCAGCCGGAATGAGAATGTCGCATGCGAGTTCAAGCCCCGATTCACGCGTTGGAAGACTCGCCGAACCCGGGAAACCCATTATTGAACCAGTCTCTTTTCTGAACGCAACCAGTCTTTCAAGGTCAATGCCACGAGGATTTACGATCGAACCCTCGAACTCGCAAACGCCCACCAACTTTGCATCGCCTTCCGTAAAGAATTTAGCGGCGTGATATCCGACATTGCCGAGCCCCTGAACGACGAATGTTTTCCCCCTAATCCCGCGGTCTAAGCCAAGCGACGCCATATCTTCGGCATTGTCACAAAGTTCACGAGTGCCATAAAACACACCGAGACCGGTCGCTTCGGTTCGGCCTCGAATGCCACCCTGCCCGACCGATTTACCGGTCACACAGCCGAGCGCGTCGATCTGTTCCGGATGGAATGCCTGATATGTATCGGCTATCCACGCCATCTCACGCGCGCCGGAACCGTAATCTGGAGCTGGTACATCCAAGGCCGGGCCGATGAAATTTTTCTTGATCAATTCTGCTGTGTAACGCCGCGTGATCCGTTCAAGCTGGACGGCGTCATATTTTTTCGCATTTATCTTGATAGCTCCTTTTGCTCCGCCGAATGGTACGTCAACAACCGCGCACTTATAGCTCATCAGGGTGGCCAGTGCGATCACCTCTTCTTCGTTCGCGTCCTCTGAATAGCGAATGCCACCCTTAGTCGGCAACTTATGATGACTGTGTTGTGCCCGCCACGCTTTGATCACCTCATAACCCGTATCCGTTCGGATCGGAAACTGGAATGCATAGACGCTATTGCAAGCTTTGATCTGATTCAATAGACCTTCGGCATGGCCGGTCAATGCCGCCGCCTTGTTGAAATAATGCTCAACACTTGAAAGAAATTTTTTCCCGTCATCCTGATGGTTCATTTAACTATCTCCCCGAGACTAATATTTTAAGTGACTAACATTAAACCACGTTTGGCCACACTATGATTGTCGCCGTCGGTCTTAGCATTACTCGGCCTACCGCGCCGAGCCTTTGCAACTCACCATTTGAGCGTCTCCCTGTTATATTTATGATTATGTTCAAACACCGTTATTCCTCCGCCGCTCGCAACTGCATTTTTCTAATGACGTTGGTGTTCTCAACGACCGCCGCAGTCGCCTCGCAAAATCCGGCCGACCTTGCGCGATGGGAAGAACTATCAGCAAATGTGACGATCACGCGTGACGAATGGGGCATTGCCCATGTAAAAGGCAAGACTGACGCGGATGCTGTCTTCGGTGCGATCTATGCACAGGCCGAGGATGATTTTAATCGGATCGAAATTAATTATTTGAACTCGCTTGGACGGCTCGCCGAAGCCGAAGGCGAAACTGCGATTTGGAGCGATCTGCGGCAGCGGCTTTTTATGGACGAAGCCGAGCTGAAGCAGAATTTCAACGAATGCCCGGAGTGGATGAAAAAGCTTTTGAACGCTTGGGCTGACGGACTCAACTTCTATCTCGCCAAAAATCCGAATGTAAAGCCTCGGGTCATTACCAGATTCGAACCATGGATGCCGCTTTCGTTCAGCGAAGGCAGCATCGGGGGCGATATTGAATCGATCGATCTCCGCCAGCTTCGTGCATTTTATGAAGACGGAATGGCAAAGACCGTGGCCGCGACCGAACCCGATCCGTTTCCTGAACCGCTCGGTTCGAACGGCATCGCGATCTCGTCAAAAAACACAAAAGACGGCAGGGCCTTGCTGCTCATCAATCCGCACACGTCATTCTACTTCCGCTCCGAACTTCAGATGACAAGCGACGAAGGCCTGAACGCGTACGGCGCTTCGACGTGGGGACAATTCTTCATTTATCAGGGTTTCAACGAACGTCTCGGCTGGATGCACACGTCGAGTGCCGTCGATGCGATCGATCAATGGCTCGAGACGATCGTGAAAAAGGACAATAAGGTTTTCTACAAACACGGAACCGCAGAACGGCCGATGACCGCAAAGATCATCACGGTTCCTTACAAGTCCGGCAGCGCTATTTCGCAAAAAACTTTCACGACATATCGCACACATCACGGCCCGATCGTCCGAAGCGAAGGAGACAAATGGGTCAGCGTCGGCCTTATGCACAAACCGGTCGAGGCTCTGATGCAGTCGTACGGGCGAACGAAAGCGAAGAATCTCGCCGAGTTCAAAAAGTTAATGGAGCTTCATGCGAATTCATCAAACGCTACGCTTTACGCCGATGCGGATGGAAACATCGCGTATTTTCATCCGAACTTTATTCCGAAACGCGATACGAGATTCGACTGGACAAAACCCGTTGACGGCAGCGACACCGCGACCGATTGGGGCAATCTGTTGACGATGGAAGAATCGCCGACGCTTATCAATCCCGCGAGCGGCTGGGTTTACAACTCGAACAACTGGCCTTGGTCCGCCGCAGGCAAAAGCAGTTTGAAACAGAAAGACTTTCCGAAATACGTCGATAGCGGAACCGAGAGCGCCCGCGGCATTCACGCGATCCGTCTGCTTGAAGACAAGAAAGACTTCACTCTCGAATCGTTGAACACGGCCGCCTACAGCACTCAGATGCCCTGGTTCGAGAAACCGATCCCGGCACTTGTGAAAGCATGGGATTCTCTTCCCGCAAACGATCCGCTAAAAGCGAAACTCGCCGAACAGATCAAGCTTCTTCGCGCGTGGAACTATCGTTGGTCGGTGGATTCGGTCGAAACTTCGCTAGCACATTTCTGGGGACAAACGCTTGGTGCTTCGGTTGCAGATGATGCAGGACGTGCAGGCATCTCGATCGAGGAATACATCGCGACCAAAACTCCGCCGCAGAAGTTGCTCGAAACGCTGGCTCAGGTTTCCGACAAGCTCACCGCGGATTTCGGCAAATGGCAAACTCCGTGGGGTGAGATCAATCGATTTCAACGGCTGACGGGCGATGTAGTACATCCTTTTGACGACACAAAACCGAGCATTCCTGTCGGCTTCGTCTCGGGGAATTTCGGCTCGCTTGCCTCATACGCTGCTCGCCGAAACACAGGCACGAAAAAGATCTACGGAAACTATGGGAACAGTTTTGTGGCGGTGGTGGAATTCGGAAAAACGGTCCGTGCGAAAGCGATAACAGCCGGCGGCGAAAGCGGCGATCCGAAGTCGAAACATTTCAACGACCAAGCCGAACGTTACTCGACCGGAGCCTTGCGCGAAGTTTATTTCTACCCGGCCCAGCTAAAAGATCGAACGGTGCGAATGTATCAGCCCGGGAAATGAGCTCTTTTTGATCGAGCTACTACTTCAGTAAGCGGACCGATCGCCACGACCACGGTTCGAAGCGTTACTGAACCGTAACTGTTTTGGTCTTTGTTTGGCCACACAGACCGCAACCGTCATCAACTCCGGCAGTGATCGTATAAGTTCCGGGCGGAACATTTGTTAAGTCCCAGACGACTCGAGAACTGTTTCCAATGACTCGTCCGCCAGACACGATGTATCTATAAACCACTGAAGGCTCGTCCGGATCAGTCGCGACAGAAGAGACAAGCACCTTTTTCGGAGTTAGGGCGGTAATGATATCCCGATCCAAATTGATCGATAGAACTGACGCTGGAGCATGAGAAGTATATCCCGTTCGATCAGCAAGTTTCTTGCTCCCGAACCAGCTATCCATTCTTACGAAGTCTCTTGCTTCTTTGAGATCGCACGTCTTAGTCTTTACATCTACGGAGGGGAACAGAATTACATCTTCTACGTCGTCGTCATAAACCTTTACTGCAAAACCTAGCTTCTTGTCGTGGTAAATGTAATTCGATTCGTCCTCAAAATAAATCTGCTCCTTTTTAAGTTGCGAAAGGCTGAATCCTAATTGCTCGATCGTAATGTCGTTTTTGTGAGAAACTACGATCCGAATAACCTTCCCTGCCTCTGCCCGGAATACCTCATTATCGTCTTCATCACAATTTCCGGTCGAATAGTAAACTTCGACATCGAAATCTCCATAAGCAAAATCATCGCGGCTATCAAATGTTCCGTCGTAGATCATCTCATGCAGCAACATCCGAACTTCGCTTCGGTCAGATTCCAAAAACTTGATCGCTTTCACCCGCTCGATCGCATCGCTCATCGTCTGCGAATAGGCACCAACGCCGGAAACCGCAATCAAGATCGCCGCAAAAATGATGGTCTGGATTCTGCTATTCATTTACTCAAGTTCAGCCCGCCGGATTTTCGACAGTTCAGGAAACACAAAATAATTACTGTAGATCACAACTAACCCAAGAACTTCCGATGGAAAACACTATAAACGGTTTTTGAGATTTAGTGAAGATATTTCGTCCGCAAGATCGTACGAACAACATTGATCGGTCAATTACCTGATCACAACGATCGCCCCACCTCGATCGCCGTGTGCAGGTCCAAAAGAAGCGTTCCGTCCGGATCGATCTCAGGGTTTGGAAATGAGATCGTGCGCGGAACCTTTAACTTGTGATGGCGACAAAAAGGCATCGCTCTTATCTCGAACGGTTTTCTCTTGAAAGGAAAAGCATGCTTTGTGTCCGGCGTCGCGGCCCGTAAACCGATCGTGCTGTTTCTTCGGTCGTATAACAGAATTGCCGCTTTCGGTGCGCCGATCTTTTCAAATGCTCTCTTATTCAGTAGCAGAACACCTTTTCGATTCAGCGAAACATACAGCCGCTTATCACCAGCCAGATTAGGTCCGCCAAAAAATTCATCCCAAGTTCTCATTCATCGATCGTCTCCTCATCGTATTCTCAAGTTCAGTATGAACTATCGAATGCACACTGTATCACCATCGCAACAAGATTGCAAGAGAAAGATTCCTGGCGAGTCGGGCTAAAACGTCAATGCCTGCACGGTTCCGGTTTCAATGTACTTTTCTAACCGGTCAGGCTTATTTGGAGATGACTACGACATCGTGCATCGCGTTCGCTTGGTGTCGTGGAAGCTCGGTTCGCGAACTTCGCGGCGACATCGTACATTCGGCCGACTCGGCTTTTGATGTTCGGCTCGGAAATTGACGTCGTATTTGTGGATAACGCTGTAAAAGGCGATACGGCCTGAAAATGGATCATCTCGGCCGCGTTGCAAGCCGAAAAAAACACAGGGCTGGAGTCAAAAAACGCGGGGCTGGGCCTAAAAAACGCGGGGCTGGACGGTAGTTTCGCGGGGCTGGAATTCAAAAACGGGAATTAGCCAGCAAACATCGGGCGTTGCAGCAACAATTGGGAGCTTTTTCAGCTATATCCTAGCTTTCGTTAACTTTTAGAACGGCGAGGAAGGCTTCCTGCGGGATCTCGACGCGGCCGACCTTTTTCATTCGCTTTTTGCCTTCTTTCTGTTTTTCGAGCAATTTTCGTTTTCGCGAGATGTCGCCGCCGTAGCATTTTGCGATGACGTTTTTGCCCATCGCTTTTACGGTTTCGCGGGCAATGACCTTATTGCCGATGGCGGCCTGGATCGCCACCTCGAACATTTGTCGCGGAATAAGTTCTTTCATTTTCGCGACCAGAAGTCTTCCCTTTGAGGTTGCGGTGTCGCTGTGAAGAATGATCGACAAAGCATCGACCGGCTCGCCCGAAACAAGAACGTCGAGCTTAACCAGTTTGCTTTCCTGATAACCGGACAAATGATAGTCGAGCGATGCATAACCCTTGGAAACCGATTTCAGTCGATCATAAAAATCGAGCACGATCTCGTTTAGAGGCAGTTCATAGACGAGCATTACGCGATTCGTGGTGATGTATTCAAATTTTTTTTGGACGCCGCGTTTTTCATCGAGGAGCGGAAGGATTCCGCCAAGATAATCGTCGTTGGTCAATATCGTTGCGGTTATAAACGGCTCTTCGATCTTTGTAATTCTTCCTGAATCAGGCATTTTTGAAGGACTGTCGATCTCGGCAACTGCTCCATCTGTTGTGGTTACGCGGTAACGCACGCCTGGTGCGGTTGTTATCAGGTCGAGATTAAACTCGCGTTCGAGCCGTTCCTGGACGATCTCCATGTGGAGCAAACCCAGAAACCCGCAACGGAAACCAAAGCCAAGCGCGGTCGATGATTCCGGCTCAAAAAAGAACGACGCATCGTTGAGACGAAGCTTTTCCATCGCGTCGCGAAGGTCTTCGTACTGAGCGGCATCAATCGGATAAAGCCCCGCGAAAACCATCGGTTTTACTTCCTGAAATCCCGGAAGTGCTTCTGTAACTGGCCGCGCCGCATCGGTCACAGTGTCACCTATCTGAACATCGGCAACCGTCTTTATCGAAGCCGTTAGAAATCCAACTTCGCCTGGACCGAGCTCGCCGATCGGCGTCGGCCGGGGACGGTTAACACCAATTGTCTCAACTAAATACTCACGCCCGGTGTTGAAGAATTTGATCTTTGTGCCTTTCTTAATGGTGCCGTCGATTATCCTGAATAGAACGATCACGCCGCGATAACTGTCGTACCAGCTATCAAAGATAAGAGCTTTCAGCGGCGCGTTTCGGTCGCCTTTTGGCGGCGGAACCTTTGCGACAATTGCTTCAAGAACCTCCGGCACACCAAGCCCGGTTTTCGCCGAGGTCAAAACTGCTTCGCTGGTATCGAGCCCGATTATGCTCTCGATCTGTTCTTTGATGCGGTCAGGTTCGGCAGACGGCAGGTCGATCTTATTCAATACTGGGATCAATTCCAGGTCGTTTTCGATCGCAAGATACGTATTCGCGAGCGTCTGTGCCTCAACGCCCTGCGAGGCATCGACTATCAGAAGTGCCCCTTCGCATGCCGAAAGCGAACGTGAAACTTCATAACTAAAATCTACGTGGCCCGGCGTATCGATCAAATTCAAAACGTAATCTTTGCCGTCCTTTGCCTTGTAATCTAGCCGCACAGCGTGAGCCTTGATCGTGATGCCTCGTTCGCGCTCGAGATCCATATCATCAAGCAACTGAGCTTCCATGTCTCGCTCGGCAACGGCGCCGGTCAATTGAAGCAAACGGTCGGCCAGCGTGGACTTGCCGTGATCGATGTGGGCAATGATCGAAAAGTTCCTTATCGAGTTCGAATCCATAAACACGAATGCCGCTGAAAGGGCAATCAATAACAATATCAAACATCAATCCGTTACGCATTGCCAAATCATTGCACAAAAGGCTCAAGCCTTCGATTCATTCCCTGACGGCATTCCAAAACGTGACAGACAACGAAGAAAACGCGAATTAGTTGCATTATTTGAATCCAAAAAGCGCCTCGGTTCGAAACCCGACCACAAGAACTGAATTTCAGTGTGCCGCCCTTTATCGCTCGGCTCCAGCGAATTCCTTACGGTCGAGAGCCTCACCGCTTCCGGCTCCTTATAATTTTTACTTGCCCGGTCGGATGTCCCCTATCCGGATCGACTGACACTTTTGGGGGAGGACTATCTCTATGAAATTGCGTATCAAGCACGGTCTAGCGGCTGTGTTTTTGTTTTTACTCTCATTTGTTCTTGTAACAAATTCGTTCGCTCAAGGTGATGGCGTGACGGTAACGGCAACGAATATCTTTGCTGTTACGTCTGGCAATCAGCTTGTGCGATTCAATACCCGCAATCCGGGCGCCGTCGTCATGGTTGGCGCTGTTACAGGATTGCAGGGCGGCGAGAACGTGGTCGGAATCGATTTTCGCCCCGCGACCGGCGAGCTTTTTGCTCTCGGTTCAAACAGCCGCCTTTATGTCATCAATAGATCGACGGGTGCCGCAACCTTTGTCGCAACGCTTTCAACTCCACTAAGTGGAACAGCTTTTGGCGTCGATTTTAACCCGACGGTCGATCGCATTCGCATCATTTCTAACACCGGCCAAAACCTTCGTGTTAATCCGGCAAACGGAGTGGCGATAGTCGATGGTGGAATAAACGGAGCCACAACTAATGTAACCGGAGCCGGCTACACAAACACTTTCAACGGTTCGACGACAACAACCCTTTACGATGTATCATCTGCAACCGATACGCTTTACACGCAGGTCCCGCCGAACAATGGCACGTTGGTCGCAGTTGGACCTCTAGGCGTTGATGTCACCGAGGTCAACGGCTTTGATATTTCCCCGATCGGTAACGCGGCCTTCGGTGCGTTAACCGTTGGCGGTACAACCAGTCTTTTCTCAATAAATCTCGCGACTGGTGCAGCACAAAATGCAGGTGCGATCGGAACTGGAACTACACAGTTTAGCGGCTTCGCAGCTGAAACGGCGGCGACATCGAACTTTCTCGTGTTCGGTGTAACGACGGCAAACAACCTGGTCCGGTTCAATAGTAGCCGTCCGAACACGATCCTTTCAACGGTCGCGATAACTGGTTTACAAGGCGGCGAGTCTATCTCTGGAATTGACTTTCGGCCCGCAACTGGTCGTCTGTTCGGTCTTGGAAGCACAAACCGAATCTACACGATAAACACCGCGACCGGTGCCGCGACTTCGGTCGGAACTCTGACGACACCGTTGCTGGGTACAAATTTCGGATTTGACTTTAATCCTGTACCTGACCGCATTCGGATCACATCAGATCTCGACCAGAATCTAAGAGCTAATCCCAATGACGGTTCGAACGTAGTCGATGGAGTCTTGGCTTACGCTTTGGGCGATGCCAATGTTGGGGCGAATCCAAACATCGTAGCATCCGGCTACACGAACAGTTTTGCTGGCACTGCGACGACAACTCTTTACAACATCGATTCGAACCTCGGGATCCTGACAACTCAGAATCCGCCGAACAATGGAACGCAGAACACGATCGGCAGTCTTGGTGTTGCAACAACAGGGGAAGCTGGTCTGGATATTCATCCGGGCAATAACGTTGCTCTCGCTGCGTTGCAGACACCCGGAGCGATGGGATCTGCGCTTTATACGGTTAACCTTATGACCGGTGCGGCTTCCGTCATCGGCCCGATCGGCGGCGGTGCAGTTATTCGCGATATCGCGATCGCCCGCAGCAGTGCCGCAGGAGCATCAACCGCCCAAGTCGATTTCGACGGCGACGGACGTACCGATCCATCGGTCTTCCGCGTTGAGAACAGCACCTGGTTCATCAACCGAAGTTCGGACAACTCGTTCTTCTCGGTTCCGTTTGGAACATCGAATACCGATGCCATCACCCCCGGCGACTACGACGGCGACGGTCGAACGGACATATCCGTTTGGCGTTCAACGAACGGTTTCTTCTTCGTTCTCAGAAGTTCAGACAATGTAGTTTCTTCGTTCCAATGGGGCAGCCCCGGCGATGAACCGCTTGCACGAGACTATGACGGCGATGGACGAACGGATTATGCTGTCGCTCGCAGACAAGACAACTTGCTTGTCTGGTACATCACAAACAGCAGCAATGGAAGTATCCGCATTGAACAGTTCGGACTCGGTACCGATGCAGCAGCACCGGGCGATTATGACGGCGACGGACGAACCGATCTTGCAGTTCACCGCGGCGTTCCCGGTCAGCAGGCAACGTTCTTCACTAGCCGAAGCACGCTTGGAATGCAAGCCGTTCAATGGGGCCTCGGTGGCGATCTCGTGGTTCCCGGCGATTATGACGGAGACGGCATCACCGATTTTGCTGTAGTTCGAGCAGGAACACCGTATGTTTGGTACGTTCTCCGAAGTACGGATGGCGGCGTTACCGCATCTCCATTCGGTACGAAACCGCATTTCACGGTTCAAGGCGACTATGACGGTGACGGACGAACGGATCTAGCCACGTTTGACCCGCTCACCGGGACTTTCTACGTCGCACGAAGCCGCGGTGGTGAAATATCAATACCCTTTGGGCAGAACGGTGATTATCCGATCGCCAACTACGCAACACACTAGTTTGGCCGCCTCACACTCGGCCCGGATGGTCAAACATTCGGGCCGAGGCAGCCAAAAAATACAGAACAAGCATTTAGGGAGAATAAAATGAATATCCAATTTGGTAAAAAGATCCGGGCCGCAGTCGTAGGACTGTTGGCGGTCACACTGTCCGGAGTGCCCACATTCGCTTCGAGCCACGCTGAAGCACCGCTTATCAGCATGGACCGCTTTGCCGACAATACTGATACCTATGCATTCCGTAGCGTCGAATCCGGCCGCGATGGATTTGTTACGTTGATCGCAAACTTCATTCCGCTGCAAGAGCCTTCGGGCGGCCCGCAGTGGTTTAGATTCGACGATTCGGTTCTTTATGAACTAAAGATCGACAATACCGGTGACGGTCTCGAAGACATCACCTACCAGTTTCAGTTCTCGACTTCGATCGTCAACGGGAATACGGTTCTCGGTCAATCCGCAGTAAACCAAGACGCCGTTATCAGCAATTTGACGGACCCTGATTACAACATGCCGCAAACCTATTCGGTTCGACGTGTTGACTCAACCACTGGTCGCCGCGGACGCCTTATTGGAGGCGGATTCCGTACACCACCGGCAAACATCGGCCCGCGTGTAACTCCAGACTACGAAGCTAATCTAGGCCAACCGGCAGTTTACGATCTTCCAGGCGGCGGAAAGGTTTTCGCCGGTACTCGAGATGAATACTTTTACATCGACCTCGGTGTTTTTGACGCCTTAAATCTTCGCTCGGTCGGAATGTCCGGCGGAATCGATACGACCAAGGGTTACAACGTAAGCTCGATCGCTATCGAAGTACCGATACAGGACCTAACTCGCTCGCGTGCGGTTCCGGCCGGCCCGACCGCTCCTGACGCCGTTATCGGCGTTTGGTCAACGGCAAGCCGACGCACGGTAAGCATTATAAATAATGGCGGTTCGCGAAATACCGCTGGTGCATGGCAGCAGATCTCGCGTCTCGGCAATCCGCTTGTAAACGAGGTTGTCATTCCGCTAAACCTGAAAGACGCATTCAACTCGCTTTCGCCGGTAAATGATGCGGTGGCTGCTCCGTTCGTTCTCGATCCGGAACTCGCACGTCTTCTGCAGGCTGTTTTCGGAATAACGATCCCGCCGCCGCCGCGTAACGACCTGGTCGCGATCTTTGCCACCGGCATTCCGGTCAATGGCGTAACCGGCCCGAACTATACAACGTTCCTTTCCGATGGCGTTCCGCATGAATACCTTCGCTTGAACGTTGCGATCCCGATCACGCCGATCGCAAACCAGAATCGACTTGGCTTGTTGGGTGGCGATGTTGCGGGCTTCCCGAACGGTCGTCGTGTTTTTGACGACGTGACTGACATCGCTCTACGCGCTGTAGCCGGTGGAACACCGTTTACTCCTGCTACTAACGTTCCGCCAAACAACACACTAGGTGATGGTGTAAGCAGCAATCCGGAAGGCCCGCTCCTAACGCGTTTTCCATACTTGCTGCCACCAAACCAGGGCAATCAGCCGAGAGCGTCCAGCACGCCGACGACTGCGTTGACCGAAGGTAGAGAATGGGATACGAAAAAGATCCCGGTGGTTGATGAAAAAGGATTGCTGAAGTTCTAAGCTTCGCCTGTCCGATTGACTACGCCGGGCGTTGGAATATACGCCCGGCGCTTTTTTTCAGGAAATTTATTATGAAACGCATTGATCTTTTTACTCTCATCATATTAGCTGTCGTTTCGTTTAGTGCTGGATGTTCTGAACAGCAACTGGTCACGGAAACGGAAGCCTCGAGCGTTCCAGCACCGCCGTCGCGTAGCGACGAAATCACTAAGGCCGAAGCTCTGATCGAAAAGATGCCGGATTCGCCCTTGGGCTATCGTGCACTTGGAGCTGCGTATGTTCGCATCGGGCGTGAAACGGGCGATCCGGAGAAGAATAAGTCGGCTCTCGAGTCGATCGAAAAAGGACTGTCCAAGAGTCCGAACGATCCGATCCTAAAGAAACTCAAAGCAACGATATTGCTCTCGGACCACAGCTTTAAGGAAGCGCGTGAGATCGGAATCGCACTCGAGAAAGAATCACCAAAAGACGCTTTCGTTCTTGGTATTCTGACTGACGCAAATGCCGAGCTTGGAGACTATGACGCTGCCGCGAAATATGCACAACGCATGGTCGATACCAGGCCTGATTCCACCTCGTACGCAAGGGCGGCACACATTCGTTCGCTATATGGCGATCACAATGGTGCGGTCGAAATGTATATTCTCTCAGCAAGAACTGCTGACCCGGCTGACGCTGAGGCTCGTGCGTGGTGCCTTTCACAACTCGGCAACGAATATTGGAAGAACGGCAAGTATGCAGAATCGTTGCGAAGTTATGATGAAGCCTTGCAGATAATGCCCAGTTATCACCACGCATTGGCCGGAAAGGGCCGAACGCTTGCGTCAACGGGCGATCTTGCTGGTGCAAAATCTGATCTGATCGCAGCTCAGGCAAAAGCGCCCGCTATCGATACGGTTCTGTTGCTCGGCGACGTATATCGAAAACTTGGCGAAACCGAGAATGCTGAAAAGCAATTTGCGATGGCCGAAGGCGGCGAGGAACGGCTCGGCGGTCACTACGATGAACACAGAATGGCCTTGTTCTGGGCTGACCAAGATAAAAATCTCGACCGTGCTCTCGAAGTCGCGATCGCCGATTATGCCGTGATAAAGGACATTTACGCGTCAGATATTTTGGCTTGGTGTTATTACAAGAAAGGCAATTTCGCCAAAGCAAAGGAACAGATCACAAAGGCGATGCGTTTGAAAACGAGGGACGCCCGAATTTATTACCATGCTGGCATGATCGAGATGGCTCTCGGCAATAAGGCGGCAGCCAAGCAACACCTGAGTTTCGCGCTCGAGTTAAATCCGCAGTTTGATCTTTTCAAAGCTGAATCGGCTCGAAATGCTCTAAATGGATTAGTTTAAGCGACGAGCTGTAACTAAAAATCGGGAGCGCTTTTCACTGGATGGCAAGCCTCCCTATTTTTGTCAGAAAATTTTCTTTGCTGAAAATAGCGGAATATTGGTATAGTTGTTGCTCTAATACAGGATTGTCCGTTATTATGTATCAAACAAGTACAGGAGAATTTTATGAGAGACCATTACGATAGAGAGGAAGCCCAAGTAACTACAAAACTGACCTATTTGCTGATCGGCGGCGGAATCGGTGCGATCATCGCACTGCTTTTTGCTCCGAAATCTGGAGAAGAACTTCGCGGTGATATTGCAGACGTCACCCGCAAAGGAATCGAGAAAGGCAAAGAAACTGCCGGTCATCTTCAGGAAGTAGCCGGTGAATATTACGAAGTTTCGCGCGAGCGAGCGACCGAATTTGCACACACGGCGCAGGAAAAGGCGAGCGAATTTGGCGAAAAGGCCAAGGCAGCAGCAGCCCGCACCGCTAATCCTTTTACCGCGGCTGTGGAAGCCGGTAAAGAAGCTTATTCGGCCGAAAAGCGAAAGACCGAAGCAAGATCGATCGCCGACGGTCGACCGACGTACCCCGTTAAGGACGAAGAGAATAATTAATCGATGAATGCATCTGATCCACAATTTTGGATGATGGTCGCTTCGATCGTGATCTCTGTCTGCTTTGTCGTGATGGCAATCGGCACGATCGCGATCGCGGTGGTCGTTCGGCGAGCCGTCAATACTGTTAGCCGACTTGAAGAACGTGTCGAACCGTTGATCCGAAAGGTCGACGCGATAAGTTTGCAGGGCAAGGAAATGTCGGTTCATTTCACCGATGTCTCGGCAAATCTTTCGACAGCGACTAAGCACCTAGCCGAATCGACTGAATTGATCAAAGACGAGGTCGCCGAATTGAGGTCGCTTGTCAGTTCGACCGCGCTTGTCGCTCGAGACAAGGTCGATATGGTCAGCCGAACGATCGACCGGACGCATCTGCAAGTGACCGACACGACGGAATTCGTCCAACGAAAGATCGTCGAACCGGCACGCGAGATAGCGGCGGTAATGGCAGGCGTAAAGAAAGGGTTAGAAGTCCTGTTCGCACCCGCACCGAAACAGATCGACCGCGTCTATCTTGAAGATGATATGTTTATCGGATGATACGATCGCGATTCTGTAATTAATAGCCTCGGTTCGCCGGGGCTTTTCATTTTCATCGACTTGTAACGTCTTTGCCTCAGACTTCTCCGATAATTGCCCGATTTAGCCTCATTTGATATCCTTCCATATTACTTAACCATTAGAAATTGTTATTAAAAGGATTTATTTTCATGGCGACTTCTGCAAAAACGACCAATACAAAATCGGATAAGAAAGGCTCGAACGAAAAGGCAGTCATCGCGGAAACGGCAAATACGACCGAAGCCGATGGATTCAATACCGACGTCAAGGTTCAGGAAACAGGAAAGGGTGCAGCAGCCGAAGAACCGTCGAGCGCAACGATAGCGGCTGCGGAACAGATCGATAAGTTCCATGGACTTTCGCCGGATACGCTGGTCGGACTTTACCGGACGATGTATCTGTCGCGCCGCGTCGATGACAAAGAGATACAGCTGAAGGGCCAAAACAAGATATTCTTTCAGATCTCAGGTGCCGGGCACGAAGCCCTGCTCGCCGGTGCCGCTTTAGCAATGAAGCCGTCTTACGATTGGTTTTTCCCTTACTATCGCGATCGCGCACTAATGCTCGGGCTCGGAATGACAGCGCAGGAAATGCTTTGGTCGGCCGTCGGCGCCGAGAAGGATCCCAATTCGCACGGCCGCCAGATGCCTTCGCATTGGGGTCATAAAGATCTTAATGTTCCCTCGCAATCATCCTGCACTGGTTCGCAAGCCCTTCACGCCGTTGGTGCGGCAGAGGCCGGTTATCGTGCCGGTCTAGTCGATGGATTAAAGGAAAGGATCGATGGATTCAAGGGCGACGAGGTCGTTTATATGTCGGTCGGCGACGGAACGACAAGCGAGGGCGAATGGTGGGAGGCCTTGAACACAGCCAGCAATCTAAAACTGCCTGTGATCTTCGTCGTCGAAGACAATGGTTATGCGATCTCGACACCGGTCGAAGTTGGAACGGCAGGCGGCGACATTTCGAAATTGGTCGTTGGCTTCCCTGATCTTTACATCCAAAAATGCGATGGCACCGATCCGCTCGAAAGCTATGCGGCGTTCAAACGTGCGGTCGAATATTGTCGTGCACGAAAAGGACCGGCATTCATTCACGGCAAGGTTATCCGCCCGTATTCGCATTCGCTTTCTGACGATGAAAAGCTTTATAGACCGGACGAAGAACGCGAAGCCGATGCCGCAATCGACCCGATCCGCACCTTTGCCGAATTCTTAATGACCGAAGGAATCGCGTCAAGCGAACAATTAGAATCCTTAAGAAAAGAAGTCGACGCGGAAGTTAATAAAGCTTCGGACATTGCGATCGAAACACCGCAGCCAGCTCCTGAATCGGCATTAAGAAACGTGTTCTCGCCAGACGTTGATCCGACCGATCGACAGCTTTTTGATAGTGAGGACGGAGCCGAACTTTCCGGAAATGCAGGCACGATGGTCGATCTGATCAATCGCTGCATGCACGAGGAAATGGAGCGCGACAACCGTATCGTCGTCTTTGGAGAAGACGTTGCCGATTGTTCACGCGAGGAATATCTCGAACGTCTCAAAGGCAAAGGCGGCGTTTTCAAGGTGACTGCGAATTTGCAACGATCATTCGGCAGTGCTCGCGTTTTTAATTCACCGCTTGCTGAAGCAAACATCGTCGGTCGGGCGTACGGCATGGCACTTCGGGGAATCAAACCGGTCGTCGAGATCCAGTTTTTCGACTATATTTTCCCGGCGTTTCATCAGATCCGCAACGAAGTGGCAGTTACGCGTTGGCGTTCGGATGGCGACACGAAATGCCCGATGGTGATGCGTGTTCCGGTCGGCGGTTATTTGAAGGGCGGAGCGGTCTATCACTCGCAATCCGGCACCACGCTCTTTTCGCACACTCCCGGGTTGATGATCGCTTACCCGTCAACCGCTCTCGACGCGAACGGTTTGCTGCGAACAGCTATCCGCTGCGACGATCCGGTTTTGTTCCTTGAACACAAACATTTGTACCGCCAGATCTATAATAAATCACAATATCCGTCCAATGAATTTCTGATCCCATTCGGTAAGGCAAAAAAGGTTCGCGAGGGAAATGACGTCACGATAGTCACCTTCGGCGCGCTAGTCGAACGTTCGAATCAGGCCGCGAAACGTCTTGAACAGCAGGGCATCACCGTCGATCTGATCGACCTCCGTACGCTAGTGCCGTACGATTGGGAGGCGATCGCTGAATCCGTCAAGAAAACTTCGCGCGTCATCGTCGCTCACGAAGACCCGATCTCATACGGCTACGGCGCCGAGATCGCGGCCCGTATCGGCAACGAACTCTTCGAATACCTTGACGCCCCGGTCCGCCGCATCGGTGCTACCGACACCTTCGTCGCCTACGCCCCGCAGGTCGAAGATTTCATCCTTCCGCAGAGTGAAGATGTTGAGAAGGCAGTGCAAGAATTGATGAAGTATTGAGATAGCTTTGGGCAAGTCATTTGAAGAAGCACTCACGGGCTGGGCGGCAGTTTATTTGCAAGCTTAGGCAGCTTAATCTCGATGTGTTCCAACTTTGCACCGTCTGCGAGCGTTATCGACTTCGCATTTCCAAACGAAGCTACGCCGGGATAAAATATCCTGCCGTAAGCGGACGAACGGCTTTCTTGTATGCGTTCCTGGTCTAGCAGATTTACCGCCAGATGGTACCGTCCCGATCGTAGCCTTACAAAGCTGAACGAACCATCCTTGTCGGTTTCGTCTCGCGTCATGTAGTAAGTGCCCACGCGGTCGAACATATCTTCTGTTACGCCATCCGCAGAAAATATACTGACGACAGCCTTCTTAATGGGTTCACCGTTGGCGCTGATGAGCCGGCCTTTGATCGAACCGGTTGCCTGAATAGACATAAATATATCCAGACAACCTTTGTCTACTACTGTTAAAGTGTGGCGGGAGCCGCTAAGAAAATCAGGAAGGTTAGTGCTCAATTCATAGGTACCCGCAGGCACACCGGTAAATTCGTAGTGACCCATCGCGTCAGAAATAGTCTCGTAGGTCATATCATCTTTTCTAAGATAAATGGTTACGCCGGGCATTTTACTGGAGGGCGGATATGGCTCGCTATTGACGCGGAGTGTAACAGATTCACGATGATCGTAGACATCGCCAAAGATTCGACCGCCGGGTAGTGCGCCGGGCAGAGAGCGGATAAAGCCCAAGTCCTCACTCGCCTCAGAGAGCAGCCGAGATGGGCTCGAAGTTCGCCTAAGGTCAAATTTTCCGTCTTTACCTTTGTTTGCGTAGATCAGATACTTTTCGCCTTTGACGAATTGGAAATAACAGTCTGCCATCTCGAAGACGATCTCTGAACCCAACTTTCCTCGAAAAGTCTCATCAACCGTAAGTGTGGCAGTCACCCTTCGGAAATGCTGCCAGTCATACGTTTGGCCTTCGGGGAATGGCTCGCTGACGAGTGTCTTCACGGTTCCGATAAAGACTGTGTCATATCTCCAGAAGGTGGCACACGCCGGTTGTGTTTCCCATCCGGTGCAGGTACGCGACACGTCGAGGGTGGAGACTTTAGACGGGCAGAAAAGGTTTCCTAGAACGATTAAGAGCAACAATGCGTTCATACAGCTAATATTACTCTCGTTCAGGCGAAAAGTCTTAAAAATTTTTCTGCCTATGGATTTCGGAACCTAGAGCTCGGTGATATATCGGCACCGACCTTTGCGTCCATCTCGTGAACTTGCCCTAAAACATAGTCAGTGTATAAACGCCCGTTCCAATGCTCTCAGCAAATCCTTCATCAACAAGCTCATGATTCGCCTTGCCAGATTCCCAGCGTTGGAAGCCAAATGTGCGCGATAGATCGCCTAGTTGCGTTTGTCCGCACATTTGTAGGTAACATCTGGCGAGTTCGCGAATGGCTTCTTCACGTGACATCTTCACCGACATTTCCTTTGGAAAACATGCTTCGGCAAGCGTCCAGATGTAGGTAAATTTCGGACTATATAGAACTTCCTGAGGCACTACCTTCATCGTACGCTGCAGTTTGTCCAGAGCTTTCGTAAAACGGGGACGCGTCGATATTCCAGCCTCGGCCCGCAGATCCGCCGAACCCATTTCCCATTCTTTTCGCAGTACCTTCAGAATCTTGTTGGCGCTGCCCGATAGATCTTTTTCCTCTCTACTTTTTGGAACGCCCCAGACAGCATTGAAAACCGGGATCATTCGCGGTGCCAAAAACATCGAATGTCCTTTAACAAGCTTGGCGTAATACACCTTTCCGCGTGCGATCACCTCATCTTTTAAAACCCATGCGGCGCTCGCCTCAGGGTCCTTCTGCACATTCCGCGGCATATGCGCCTCGCGGCGCCCGCAGACGGCGATGTAAACCGAAGGCAAACGTTTCCGCTCATCGGTCAGCGCAAGGCAAAACCCGAGCTCTTCGACCATTGATTCAACATCTTCGGCCGTTTCGACCCGCAAGGAATCTTCACGTCGCCATTTCCGGTCGCGGTATTGTTCGATCTCTTCGGGAAGCACGTCCATCTGATTTGTCTCGGCATCGAAATAATAACAAAAATAAAAAGACGAGCAATCCGCAAAGATCGCCCGCCTCGTCTTTTTTAATGACTAGTTGTTAATTATCAATCCGAACGTTCTCACGAATTGGTGAAGAAGCTTGAATCGTCACGGTCGAACCCGGCATCAATCGAACATCGTCGCGTCCCGTTGCGATCACGGAGCCAGCACCCGCTCCTCCGCCAATTATCGCCCCCAAAACCGCCCCCTTCCCTCCGCCCGCTATCGCGCCGATCAGAGCTCCCAAGCCAGCACCGATGCCTCCGCGTTTTGCCGTTTCGTTCGTTTGACTGCTCCCTTGCGCAGTACCTTCGTTATCAACACGAACGTCCTTGCCTTGTGTGTCCTTAATACCCTGAACATTACCTGAGAAATCGTATTCTTTGCCGTCACGAAGTTTTATCCGTTCGAAGTTGAACGTCACATTCGATCGGCCCGAGACCTGGCCCGAACGCCCGACTCCCGAGATGTAGCCTTCGACCACAGCGCCTCGGTATTCCAGCGGATCCAGCACAGTTAGCTTGAATCGATCGTTATTCTGCGAGACCTTTGTGTTTATCTCATTCTCAAGCGATCCGGTCAGGATCATTCCGTTCGGCACGACAAACTGACCGATGCGCGGCTTGCTCAAGGTCGGATTCGGGCTGTTCGAGCCCGCGCGGTCGGTCGGATCGTTCGACGAATAGTTACCGTTGTCGGAATAGGTGTCGTTCTCGTTCGAAAGATCGATGTCCTCGATCCCGAGCTTCGCGATCTGGTCCGATTTGCTGTAAACACTGTCAGCAAATACAGTTTCGCTCAAATATTCTGTTGTGATTCGTCGCGTTACCTTCAAACCCTGGCTGCCCTGCGAGGCAAATGTGACGGTGTAATCGGTCTCGCCACCGAGGCTCGAAACCGTTAGTTCGTCGCCTTTTAGAGTCGCTCGAACGCGGATGGTGCGGCCGTTATCTTGCTCGGTTCGTTCTGTGCCGTCGGCCGAAAAGGTAATAGGCGATGAGTTCGACGAAGCAAGCGTAACGCTGTTTCCGCGAACGCTGATCGCGATCTGGTCCGGTGCCGTCAGCTTTGACTCAAGATCTTGTCGCTGCGTTCCCGATACGCGTACGCCGCCGATCACATCCGAAACCCGTTCGCTGCGGCCGGCGTCCAGGGAATAAGTTCCCGTCAACGCGCTCGATATCGCAGGCCTTCGGGTCTGATAATCTTGGTTCGTGCTACTGCTATCGTAATCGTCGTTTCGCTTGTTCGAAACGTTCGCACTTCGGCCGTCCCAGAGCGGTGTAATTCCGTAATTCGACGCCAGACGTTCGATCGTTCTCTGAACATCCGACCAAATTCCTTCGACCCTCGGGCCGACCGAATTCGATCGAACGACGCTTTCCATCTGCTGTGCGGCCTCGATTATCGCCTGCATGTCGTTGCGGTTTTCGCGGCGTTGATCGACGTTATCCGAAAACGCCTGGACTGCCGACCTGAGCTCGTCGACCGTGGATTGCGCGTCCTGTTGAGCCTGTCGTCCGGCCGAAACACTGCGAAGTTGCGAACGCAAATTCACCGACAGATCATCGACCTGTGCG
>JBGTKQ010000046.1:0-12939 GCA_041744555.1 Pyrinomonadaceae bacterium | reverse complement strand
GCTGTCGGGGCCGTATGCGTGTAAACGAGCTCGCGTTCGTCAAGATCTCGGTCGTCAGTCGGATATTGGTAGATCTCGATCGTTAAATCATCGCCGCTTTGCACAAATCGAAAGTCGAATTCTTCGGGGTCGCGGTTCCAGCGGAGAATATACTCATTCGAACTCACACCCTCCCTACCGGTCGGGTTTCTGCCTGCATCGTTGGCGATGGCAGTCAATATCCGCATTAGGTCCGGCAAAGCGGTTGCGTGCGGAGCGTGTGCGGTGGTGGTGTGAAATTCATTCACGCCATCGGAAAAGCCGATGGACATCCATCCGCACTGCGGGCTGTTAAAACTGATCTCGAGCCTTTCTGTCATAACTTCCAAACAATTGTAAATTGTTAATTGGCGATTGTTAATTGGAAGGGACGGAATCTGACATCTTTTACCAATTAACAATTTTTCAATTAACAATTTACAATTAAAGGAATGCAACAGTATCACGAGTTGTTAGGGCATGTTTTGGAGCACGGAACGAAGCACGAGGACCGGACGGGTGTCGGGACGATCTCGTCGTTTGGGTATCAGACGCGGTTCGATCTGCGGAAAGGTTTTCCGATCGTTACGACCAAGCGTGTGCCGTTTCGTTGGGTGGCTGAGGAGCTTTTTTGGTTTCTGAGCGGTTCGACCGATGAAGCCGATCTGCGTGTCCGCGGAGTTGATATCTGGCAGGAATGGGCGACCGCCGAACAGACGGCGATATTTGGCAGAGAAGAAAATGATCTTGGGCCGGTTTACGGATATTTGTGGCGTTCGTTCGGTGGAGATTATCCGAAGATGAATGGCATCGATCAGATCGCAAGATTGATCGGCGAGATCGAGACCAATCCGAATTCACGTCGGCTGATCGTTACCGGTTGGAATCCGGAAACATGCGATGAGGTCGCGCTGCCGCCGTGTCACACATTGTTTCAGTTCAAGGTTGACGCCGGGAGAACGTTGCATTGCCAGCTTTACCAACGCTCGGCCGATGCATTTTTAGGCGTACCTTTTAATATCAGCAGTTATGCTTTGTTGAGCCATCTGGTCGCTCATGTTTGTGGGCTTGAGGTTGGCGATTTTATACACACCTTCGGCGATCTTCACATTTATTCGAACCATTTAGATCAGGTAAACGAACTTCTTTCCCGTGAGCCATTCGAATTACCGACGCTCGAAATGCAAAACGCCGAGAACCTGAAAGGACTCGACGGTTTGATGAAATTCAAATTTGAGAATCTGAAATTAGATAATTATCAGTCCCACGGAAAGATCGCCGCACCTGTCGCGGTCTAGCGGCTTAGCACCGAATACTGAATGCGCCGGTTAAGGAACCGGCCTTGTTCGGTGTTGTTGTCGGCACCCGCCCGCGGCTGACCTGCTCCATATCCTTTAGTTTGGAGAACCTCGCCTTTTGCACCTTGCGAGACAAGATATTGTTTCACCGCTTGCGAACGATTTTGCGACAGCGTCAGATTCGCTGCGTCGTTTCCTCGGTTATCGGTGTGCCCGCCGATCTCAAGAACGACCGACGGCGGCAGTTTCTTAATGTATTCAGCAGCTTTCTTCAGGGCTGCTTGACGATGAGCGGGGATGTCGAACTTTCCAGATTCGAAGTTAATAATAAGGATGTTGAGAGCCGCTACCAACTGATCAGCATTAAAATTCTCGGGTAATTTTTTGAGAGCCGAATAATAACAGCGTTCTGCTTTGTCCTCTTCACCGATGCCAATTTGCTCACAGTTTTCTGTTACGTCTGCTTCTTTTTCTTTGCAACGAGCGACCACCTCAGGAGCCTCACCGCTTTTTCCATCAACTGTGAGTGGTTCACATACCTGTGTCGGGTGAATTATAGTGATGACTCGTGAACCCGGTCTGAGAGGAGAGATCCTTTTCGAATCATTAGCGTCGGGAAGTCCCCAGGATTCGTTATCAACACGGATCTCACTTCCCGGCGGAGCGCTTTTAACTACGATCTCAAAGCTGGTGGGCCGTGTCACAAAATAGAGTACTATCCCGAGGATGATTACCGCGAAAAAGAACATTATGAAAAGGCCGGAAAGTATCCAAACCCAATTTGGAATACCGCCTTTTTCCTTTGCCTCTTTTTCTTCGATCCGGGCCTGTTCGGTCGGTGTTGGCGGCAAATTTTGATACTTTGAGCGCTCGGCTTCGGGGAGTTGAAAATATGGCGTGGTCTTGTCGTTAGCGGCCCCGAAATCGTCAGGGCCGCTTCCAAAATCTGCTTCGAGCGCGTTGTTGCGGGTTACGCCCCAATCAGCCGCCGGAACGTTTTTCGCTCCCGGATACATCGTTTTTCCCAAATCTGGGCCGCTCGTGTCTATCGGCTTGAGGTTCGTGACCGTCTTGCCCCAATCATCGGCTGCCGGTTGACGAGGAAATTTATAGTTCGTCTTGTCCCAATCCGAACTTCCGCCGTCATCGGTCGGAAGATTGATATTCGGCGTGGTCTTCGAAAAATCGTCAGGCGGCGGATTGTTCTTATGGTCGCTCACGAAAAAAGGGCTCCTTAGGTTACGAACCAAATTTGCGAGACGAGTTTACCACAATGTTGGAAAGACTATCGAAAGGCCTGAGAGAGGGAAGTCGTAACCTATTGTTTAATGTTCGGCGGCTGGGCCTTTTTTGTGCGAACTGTTATCCCTGAATCGGCGACCAAAAACACGTTTCGAGCTTCGTATGAAGATGTGTTTACCGGCAGATACGAAAGCATATAACGATTACTGCGAAGTTCATCGCAGATCGCTTTTGCTGCCGTCGCTGCTTCATCCAGAGGGAATGCCCGACCACCGGTTCCTTCAACAAGTTGACTGATCACTGCACCTGCTTTCGGTGAATTGCGACGATATGCGCCACCTGTCCGGTCGGGTAGTTGGAGAGAATAAACGGTCACATCTCGATTCTGCAGCTCTCCGAGCACGCTTGTAAATTCCGACTTGCTGCCCCGGTCGAGTCCATCGCCAATAACAACTATCGCGGTCTTGCGCGTTCCGGGCATAAGGGGTAATAGAATCTCGCGGGTTGAAACCTCAAGTGCATCGAAAAGATGCGGGTTTCCCTGTTTGCGAAGCGTAGCCAGCGACGCTTCCATTTTCTTAGCGTCGTCTGTCCATTCCTGGATTATTTCGGCCTTTTCGTCATAAGCGATGACAAAAAGCTGGTCGCCGTCGAAGATCTCGTAGGCGAACTCCATCGCGGCTTTCTTTAGTCTTTCAATGTCGGCACCTACGGTCTTTGAATTGTCGATGAGCAGGACGATGCGTGAAGGTGATGGATCGTAGCTGAAGTTCTTGATCTTTTGCTCGAATCCATTTTCGTAGAGGAAAAGATTTTCGATGCGGATCGGATCTGTTTTATCGTCGGTTCGTTTGGCGGTGACGCTGATGATCGTTCCGTCAAGATCGCCGTAGCGAGAACTGTGCCGTGATTGCGCGGGAACGCTTGTTATGACCGTAAAGGCCAAAACAATTGCCGAAATAAGTTTCGCCGCAAATCTCATTCTTTTGTCTTCGGTGCCGCAGGTTTCTCGACCGTTTTTTCAGTGACCGTTTCCTTTGATGCAGTTGCCGCCGCAGGGGTTGATTCGCCGGTCGAAGATTTTTCTTTGGCCGACTCAGATGGCGAATCGGAACCCGACTTTGACGCATCTTTCTTGCCGGCGTAATCGGTTACGTACCAACCTTCGCCCTTGAACTGAAAACCGGATAGGGACCATTGTTTTTCGAGTTTACCATCGCAACTTTCGCAAACGGTCAATGCGGGCTCGCTAATACTCTGTCGTTTTTCAATGTGCAGACCGCAATCGATGCACTTATACTCGTAGATAGGCATATGCTTTACAAAAGTTTACCGTTTGGCGAAACCGTATGCAAAAGGCTCGCGAATCTGTACTTGCCGGAAATGCTGGCGAGCATTTGAATCAGTTGATCTGGGGAATTTAATTATGAGAGCTCTTACTTTAGTGCTGTTTTTGGTTTTGGCCGGCGTCGTTGGTGGTGTCATGGCACAAGATAAGATGAAGGCCGTTGAAGCGGTGGCGAAGGTCGATCTTCAGCGTTATTCGGGAAAGTGGTTTGAGATCGCAAGATATCCGAACAAATTTCAGAAACAATGCGTTGGGAACACGACCGCTACTTACACATTAAAACCGAATAACAAGCTTGAGGTTTTGAATCAGTGCCTAACGAAAGACGGCACGATGGATTCAGCCAAAGCAGATGGAAAGGTCGGCGATAAGAAGACAAACGCCAAACTAAAGGTAAGATTTGCTCCGGCGTTCACCTCGTTCCTGCCTTTCGTTTGGGCGAATTATTGGATCATCGATCTTGACCCGGACTACAAATGGGTCGTTGTAGGCGAACCGAAGCGTGAATATTTCTGGATCTTGAGCCGCGAGCCGGAATTAAACGACACCACATATCAAGGGATCCTGCGACGAGCCGAGGCGATGGGCTTTATTCCGGGTAAAGTTGAAAAGACACCGCAGGGATTGGACGGATCAAAAGGAAACGTAATGACCGATTAATCTGAAGGCGGCCGTAAAAAATGAAATGAATATTTTCAGGGGAATCTGATCTGTGCATTTCGGTCTTCGATCTGTGCTGCTTGTTCATTAATTAGAGTTTGCTACCACAGAATTCATTTACAAAAGACACTAACAAACCACGCCCGAGCCCGTCTTTTTCCGTTTAATAGTTTGTAGCCGTGTTTACCTCCGTGTCGCTTTCGTGTTCGGCGAGAAACCGCTCTGCGTCGATCGCCGCCATACATCCTGTTCCTGCCGCCGTTATCGCTTGTCGATAATACGCATCCTGAGCGTCGCCGCACGCAAAGACAGCGGGAATATTGGTCGCCATTGTTCGGCCCTCGGTCTTCAAATAACCGGTCTCGTCCATTTCGAGCACACCCTTAAAAAGGTCTGTGTTCGGTTTGTGCCCGATAGCCACGAAAACGCCTTCGGTCGGAAGATCGAACCCTTCTTTCGTTTGATTGTTCAGCAACGAAATGCTTTGGACACCGGCTTCTTTCGTGCCATTTATCGCCGTAACTTCTGTGTTCCATATCACGTTGATCTTTTCATGATTCATCACACGTTCGGCCATAATTTTCGAAGCTCGAAACTCGCCGCGGCGATGGATCACGTCTACTTTTGACGCAAATTTAGTCAAAAATAGAGCCTCTTCCATAGCGGTATCGCCGCCGCCGACAACAACGATCGGCTTTCCGCGAAAAAAGAACCCATCGCATGTTGCACAAGCCGAAACACCGTTGCCGCCAAGGCCATCTGGAACCGGTTCTTCGCCCGGAACGCCGAGCCATTTTGCTGACGCACCAGTTGAAATGATCAGCGTATCGGCTTTAACGACTGTCGTAACATCATCGGCGTCCTCACTTTCTTTCCCATAAAGCGTGAATGGCCGATGGGAAAGATCGACGCGATCGATCCAAGTATTTATGATCTCAGTTCCGAACCGTAGAGCTTGATTTCGAAACTGATCCATCAACTCCGGACCCATGATCCCGTCCGCAAATCCCGGATAGTTTTCAACATCAGTAGTAATTGTTAATTGTCCGCCGGGCTGCGGACCGTCGATGACGAGCGGTTCGAGTTGAGCGCGCGAAGCATATATTGCGGCGGTGAGTCCGGCCGGGCCGGAACCAAGTATCACAACTTTTCGGTGCAGTTCATTTATTGCCATAATAGTCCGTTATATCTTGACTTAGACTCCTTAAATTATATCACCAAACAAATTGGTCACGCCCGTCGTGCAGAAATTTTGGATATTCGGTTTAGTGTCTGAAAGGTAATATCCCGAAAATCGTCTGTGTTTATTCAGCTTGCTTTACCCGAACTATGATTTGGAAATTATTTTGCATTCCGTGTTAATATAAAGCCGTTTCAAGATTCGCGCGTTATTTATAACTTCACTAATGCTGCCTTCGACACAACCTCAATTTGAGGAAAAGCGCTTTGCCCTGCGCATGGCACTTCGTCTGCCGATAGTTGTTTCGGGTCGAACCGAAGACGGCGCCGCTTGGAGCGAGCCGACCGAAACTGATGACATTTCTACGCTCGGAGCTCTCTTTCAGTTGAATCAAAAGATCGATCAAGGCGAAGCACTTTACATTCGCTCACATCGGCCCGACGGTGTTCCCGTTGAGGTAAAAGCAAAGGTTATGCGTATCTCTCCGGCAAATTACGGCACGTCGCGAGTAGGCGTTTCGATCGTCGAATCTAAAGATAATTGGCTGCGCCTGTTCGTCGCCTGGATCGCCGATGACAATGTTGCCGAAGGCCAAAGTGAGTGATCAAATTTTTAGACTTTCGATGAGGCGACCGGCCGAAATGCCCGTCGTTTTTTTATGTCAAAATACGAAACCATCAAATTAGAAAAACGGGACGCGGTTGCTATCCTGACGATAAATCGACCCGACAAACTAAATGCGTTGAGCAGTGCGGTTCACAAAGAAGGCGTCGAAGCGTTGAACGAGCTTAAATATGACGACTCGATTCGGGTCGCTGTTATCACCGGTGCGGGCGAGAAATCGTTCATCGCCGGTGCCGATATTTCCGAATTTGAGGGCAAGACACCCATCACACAGCGATCGACGTTTTTTGAAACTACGCTGTTTAATTCGATCGATGCATTCCCGAAGCCGGTTATAGCGATGATCAACGGCTTTTGCCTCGGCGGGGGAAATGAACTGGCATTGGCATGTGACCTTCGTATTTGCAGCGAAAATGCACGTTTTTCGCAGCCTGAGATAAACCTGGGCATAATGCCCGGCGGCGGCGGAACGCAGCGTTTGACGCGGCTCATCGGCGAGGGCCGGTCTATGGAGATCATGCTGACCGGCGATATGATCGATGCCGAAACCGCACATAGATTCGGACTTGTGAACCACGTTTACCCAGCCGATCAGCTCGAAATAGAAACGATGAAGCTGGCCAGCAAGATCGCCGAAAAGGCTCCAATCGCGTTGCAGCTTTGTAAAGAAGCGGTGAAATTCGCGTCGCGTTCAAATCTCGACGAAGGCTTGCGCCGCGAGGTCGATCTATTCGCGATCTGCTTTTCGACCGAAGACAAGGTCGAAGGCGTTTCGGCTTTTCTCGAGAAACGGAAGCCGGAATTTAAGGGACGATAGACGAGTTAGCGGCTTTTCAAACCGATCTTATTCTTGACGCTTTAATCGATTTTCGCTAAAGTCAGAGTTCGCTTAATTTCAAATTTGAAATTTCAGATTTGAGATCAGCTTTGGGGACGTAGCTCAGCTGGGAGAGCGCTGCAATGGCATTGCAGAGGTCAGGGGTTCGATCCCCCTCGTCTCCACCAAATCAATGGTTTGAGAGGACGCTCTGCCGAGGCGTCCTTTTTAGTTTTCATAAAGTTACTCACTGCGTCGGCGTCTCCGTTTGTAAGTTTCCTTACCGCCGCCGAAATATGCGATCAGCATAACGACAAGGTGAGCGGCGAACCAGATATTTTCGTACCCCATCGTTTGATAGATATAGATCAAGATCAGTACTCGCGGGGCAAAGACGCCGAGAAATATATCTGCCCAATTTGGGACCGTATTCGCGGGGAATGTGCCCATGAACAGAAACACGAGCATCACTATACGGGGAAAGAAAAGCGAGAATAGCAAAAAATAGAAATCCATTTTCAAACTCCTTATCAGATTATACGCCTGCCCAAACGCGCTGCCCTAGTTATTTTCCAAAAAATCATCGGAAAACACGTGAAATATTGATTTCTTAGTGGAAAAAAACCGATTGAACGGTGTATCCTTAGAGGTTAGACGTTTGGTGTTTCGGGCATATCTTGAATCTTACCTTTTCGGTGTTTTTGGGTCGGCGCCGGTACATTTCATAAATTGAGTAGTTCGCATGACAGAATTCGTGCGAATGGGATAGAAAATGGCATTAAAAAACTTATTTAGTTTATTTTCAAGTGATCTTGCGATCGATCTTGGAACTGCAAATACGCTTGTTTACGCTAAAGGCCGCGGGATCGTCGTGAGCGAACCTTCGATCGTAGCGATCAATAAAGTGACGAATCAGGTTGAGGCCGTCGGACGCGATGCAAAAGAAATGCTCGGGCGAACGCCGGGCAACATCGTTGCGATACGACCAATGAAAGACGGCGTTATCGCGAACTTTGAGGTTACGGAGAAGATGCTTCAGCATTTTATTCGTAAGGCTCATAACGGCAAGACCTGGGTTAGGCCCCGTGTGGTGATCGGAATTCCTTCCGAGATCACACAAGTTGAACGTCGTGCCGTGGAAGATTCGGCATATCGTGCAAAAGCTTCTGAAGTTTATCTGGTCGAAGAGGCTATGGCGGCCGCTATCGGTGCCGGTCTTCCGATCACAGAACCGCACGGCAACATGGTCGTGGATATCGGCGGAGGCACTACCGATATTGCTGTTATTTCCCTTTCAGGTATCGTTTATTCCCGTGCGGTCCGCGTTGCCGGCAACGAGATGGACGAAGCGATCACGCAATACATCAAGCGAAAATATAACCTTTTGATCGGCGAACGAACTTCGGAGGCGATCAAGATCGCTTTGGGCTCGGCCTTTCCGCTTGATGAACCGCTTTCGATGGAAGTCCGCGGCCGAAACTTGATCGAAGGTATTCCAAAGACGATCACGATGACCGACGAAGAAATCCGCGAAGCTCTTTCCGATTCGATCTCGACGATCATTAACGCCGTCCGTGTCGCCCTCGAAAGAACGCCACCCGAGCTTTCGGCAGATATTGTCGAACGCGGTATCGTTCTTACCGGCGGCGGCGCATTGCTTAAGAATCTCGATAAGCGTCTTACGATCGAAACCGGACTTCCTGTCGTCATCGCCGACGATCCGCTTTCGTCGGTCGTACTTGGAACCGGCAAAATGCTTTCGGATATCGAACTTCTGAAACGGGTCAAGTGGGACAATTCATTGATAACTGGCGGCTAAGTTCTTTCAAGGTTTGAGTTCAAGGTTCAGAGTCTTCGAGCTTACCTTGAACTTTGAACCTCGAACTCTGAACTCATTTAATGGTTGAGCGAAGTCAAGAAGAAGTTTGGAAGTTGACGCCGTGGCTGGTTATCGCTCTGTGCCTAGGCAATTTCGTCTTGATGGCGTTTGACGCCCGCGAGATCAATTCGGGACAGAGAGTCATTCGTGTTTGGACGCAAACTGGCGCCGATTTCGTTCAGTCGCCGGTGACTACGATCACGTCTTCACTTAGCGGTTACTTTGGTTCTATAGCAAATCTTCGTTCGGCGCAGGACGAAAATCAGCAACTTAAACAACGGGTTCAGGAGCTTGAGGTCGAGCTCAAAAGCGGTCAGGAACTCACGGCGGAGAACGAACGGCTTCGCGGTTTGCTCGGACTTCGTGAAGAGAGCAAATACAAAGTTTTGCCGGCACGAATCATTGGCAGAGATCCATCCGTTTGGTTCGAATCCTCGATCATCAATCGAGGTTCGATGGATGGTGTGAAGCTCAATATGCCGATCGTTAACGACGGCGGACTCGTCGGCCGTGTAACTGCTGTCGGCCCACTCACTGCTCAAATAGATCTGATCACCCACGATAAATCAGGCGTCGGCGGAATCGTCGGCGAGATCGGCGGTTCGAATGCTCTCGGCGTAGTCGGCGGAACCGCGAAGCGGACCGAGGTCGAAATGCGATATGTTCCGGGTTCGGTCGATGTTCAAAACGGGCAGATGGTCTATACGTCCGGCCAAGACGGCATATATCCGGCGGGTTTGAAGATCGGAGAGATCGTCGAAGTTCGTTCGGGTTCGGCGACTACGCCACATCTAATTTTCCTTCGCCCGGCGGCACGAATCGATTCAATGCAAGAGGTCGCGGTTCTTCTCTACGAACCGCCGGCAAAAGGCGACTTCGATCAAAAGATCCCAAACGCTGTGAAAGGCGTCAAAGCTAAATGAATAACCTAAAGATCACGATAGCTTTGATCATAGCCGTTATGCTCCAGTGGACGTTGCGAAACGTCGCGGAACCGTTTGCGTACGTGGATTTTCCTCTGATCGTGGTGGTCTATGCCGCACTTCAGCGGGACGCGATAAAGGCGATCTTTTTCGGCACTTTTGCGGGCCTCGCGATCGACGCATTGAGCGGCGGACTTCTCGGCGCAAATGCGTTCACAAAAACACTGCTAGCCTTTTTTGTTTCTGAGCTTGCACGCCGCGTCTATATGGACAACTTGCTTCTCAGAATCCCCGTCATAGCAGGAGCATGTTTGCTCGACGACATGATCTATTACGGGTTGCATCGATTGCTTAAACAGGAACCGACAGGGGATGTTTTCGTGACAGTGGCTTACTCGATGATCGGCACAACCATCGCCGGGACGGTGGTTTACATTATTCTGGATTATTTCCTTTCCGATAAGACGCGATCGCGAAAGAGTGAGGTTTTCCCCAAACGGCGAAATTCGCGACGACGAAATCCAATTCGGCTCGGTAAATAGTGAGGTTGTATGAAGCTAAACGAATCGGCACAGAATCTGATCTTTAGAATAGGCACGATCCAGATCGTTGTCTTCATTCTTCTCGCTTTGCTTGGCGTCCGCATTTACTACCTCCAGGTCGTAAAGGGTGAATATTACACCGAGCGTGCTGAAAATCAGCGGATCCGATTGATCCCGATCCCGGCACCGCGTGGTGCGATATTCGATCGGAATGGAAAAATTTTGGTCGATTCGCGGCCGACCTTCAACGTAGTTCTTTCAAACGAACCTATAAAGTCCATCGACGTCACTGATCGTGTTGATGAGTACGCCGACGGTCTTTCGCTAGAGCGAATTTACGTCGTCGAACGGCTAAATGCGATCAAGAAGCAGAACGATTTCGAGACCTTGGTGTTGAAAGAGAGCGTATCTATGCAGGATATCGCGTGGGTCGAATCGCATTCGCTTGAATATCCGGAACTACGTATCGAGATCCGGCCACAGAGGTTTTATCCACACGGCGAAATGCTCGCACACGTGCTTGGTTACGTTGGCGAGATCAGCCCGAAACAACTTGAGGCCGACGAGTATAAGTCAAGAGGGTTTCGTCCGGGCGACATTATCGGTAAAGGCGGACTTGAGCAATCGTATGATGAATTCCTTCGCGGCCGGCCGGGATATCGCAAGGTGATCGTCGATAGCCGTGGGCGCCTTCAATCAGAGATCGAGCGAATAGAACCGCAATCGGGCCAAGATATGGTTTCGACTATCGATCTCGACCTACAGATCGCGGCTGAAGAACAACTCGCAAAATCCGTAACGAAACGTGGGACGATAATGGCGATGGACCCGAACAACGGGGAACTGCTCGCGATGGCATCGGCTCCGTCTTACGATCCGAACATTTTTGTCCAGGGAAGCAAAACCCGCGAGGGACGGGCACAGATCGCGAAATATTGGCAGGACGAAAGACGGCCGCTCTACAATCGTGCGATCCAAGGCCGCTATCCGCCGGGTTCAACCTGGAAGATACCTGAATCAATGGCGGCGCTTCAGCAGGGCGTGATAACGGTTAAGGATTCAAATCTTGCATGCGGCGGCGGGATTCAGATCGGCAGCAAATTCACTCGTTGCATGGGTAGTCATGGATCGCCGCCGCTAAGCTTCGCGATCACGAAATCATGCGACGGTTATTATTATCGGTTGGCATTGAAGATGAAGATCGCGGGTTTGATCGAAATGGTCGAGATGTTCGAGTACGACAAACCGACAGGTGTCGATATCCCCAACGAGAAGGTCAGCCAAACGCCGAAATCTTTCAAACCGATGGTCGAAAAACGCGATGGTAAATGGAACGATATCGAGACAGTGTTTGCATCCATCGGACAGGTGACGGTAAACGTTACTCCGATCTCAATGCTACGTGCGGTCTCAAGCATTGGTGTAAAAGGACAAATGTACGTTCCGCATTTTCTGAAAGAATTTAGGCCTATTGGTGGCGTTGGTGAACCCGGTTCGGCCGGCTATTTCGACGAGCGTGTGGGGTTTGGTTTTCAGCGGCCAGACCCGAAAATTATACCGATGACCCCGGACCAGGAGGAAGTGATGGTCAAAGGAATGTGGGCAGTGGTCAATGGCGGTGGAACGGCCGGCAGCATTGCGATAAAGGATTTTGATATCGCAGGCAAGACGGGCACGGCACAGGTAGCGGCGCTCGGAAAAGACGTTGGCGAAAATAAGGACCACGCCTGGTTTATCAGTTTTGCGCCGGCCTACAAGCCCGAAATTGCTGTTCTTGCCCTGATCGAAAACGTCGGTTTTGGTGGAAGCCACGCCGCTCCGGCCGTAAAGGGCGTTTATGAAGCATATTTGGCAAAGCGGAATCCACCGTCGGTCGATCCGAATTTGGTCGCCCGACGATAACGAGAAATGGTAGCGATAATCGATAAACGTGATCTGAGAGATTTCGATTGGTTGACGACGTTGTTGGCTATCGCGATCGCCTCTTTTGGTGTCTGGCAGATCTATAACGCGGTGCCGAGCGAAGGCTATTGGTCCAAACAGATCATCGGACTTGCTATCGCAGTCTTTGCCTTTATTGTTATTGCGGTCAGTGATTATCGCCGGATCATCGAAGCGGCTCCGTTCTTTTATGGCTTTGCGCTGCTGCTGCTGCTGCTTGTGTTAACGCCGCTCGGCGTTGAGGTAAACGGACAGCAGGCGTGGGTTCGCCTACCTATTGTCGGCCAGTTTCAACCGTCTGAATTTGCGAAGGTCCCGACCGTGCTGATGCTGGCTAAGTATTTTGGAGCGCGTAAATCCGGCACTCTCAAACTTAAAGAAGTCCTTGTCGGTATGGCAATTCTTGCAGGACCGGTCGGCTTGATAATGCTTGAGCCGGACGCCGGACAAGCAATGACCTATTTTCC